>JAFGKB010000011.1 GCA_016928755.1 Anaerolineae bacterium
GTTATTAGCACAGATTGAAGCGGGGACATTACACCCGATGGAGGCTAAGAAACAATTGGCCTGGGAGATTACGGATATTTTCTATGGTGAGGAAGCCGCGCACGAAGGATCTGCACATTTTGAGCGCGTCCACCAGGAACGCAAGTTGCCGGAAAATATCCCTACGCTGGTTTTAACGGAGCCTAAAGGACTGTTAGATATTATGGTGGACTCAGAACTAGCCCCTAGTAAGAGTCAGGCACGCCGGCTAGTTCAACAAAAGGGCGTCCGTTTAGATGATGTTATTGTGGATGATATTGGTACTGTGGTTGCGGTACGGGACCAAATTTTACAGGTTGGAAAACGTCGTTTTTTGCATTTGTTACCTGGATAAAGTTTGTCAATTTGCAAAATTTATGTTTTTTATTGACATCCAAACAGCTTATGCTAAACTGATAGTGGAAAGTCAGAACTAGGAGGTATCCTATGCCCGTAGTTGAGGAAAAGAAGCGCGTAGTTGTCTGCATCGAGGATGAGCCTGAAATGATCGACCTCATTAAGTTGATCTTGGGACGCAAGAATTTTACATTGGAGGGCGCTGTAGGTGGGCGAGAGGGTTTGGAGAAGGTACGCGAAATCAAGCCCGACCTTGTGCTCCTGGATTTGATGATGCCCGACATTGATGGCTGGGAAGTTTACCAGAATATGAAGGCCGACGAAGAACTGAGTAAGATCCCCGTGATTGTGGTGACGGCTAAGGCTCAGAGCATTGATAAAGTACTCGGTTTACATATCGCCAAGGTTGATGACTATGTCACAAAACCTTTTGGCCCCCAAGAGTTGCTTGCCAGCGTCAACAAAGTTCTGGGCATCACAGAATAGGTGTATCAAGGCAGTTCCAGGATTGCTGCCACTCTGAAGTGTGATCTTGGATTTACGGTACTGGAATGGCCCAGGTTAAAACTGTGCCGGTATCTTGGTAGATACCTGCCGGTTGTCTGTCTTTAAGTATAAACGGCGATGAGGTAAGAGTTCTATCTTCCGGTCATCGCCGTTTTGCTGGTATTGTTAAAGGATTTCCCTACCACTTAATCGGTTGAAGTTGCTCTATCGGGGTCTATGAAGACTTTTGTAATCTTTATAATACAAGGAGGGAACTTATGAACCTGGAAGTCCAAGGGGTACGTATTGAGAAACCGGAACCGGTTAACTTTATTCTTGGGCAATCACACTTTATCAAAACGGTCGAAGATTTGCACGAGGCTCTTGTTACTGCGGTACCGGGCATTAAATTCGGCCTGGCTTTCTGTGAAGCTTCAGGGGAAGCCCTCGTCCGTTGGTCGGGGACAGATGAAGAGATGATCGCCTTGGCGAAGCATAATGCCCTGGCCCTAAGTGCCGGGCATAGTTTTATCATCTTCCTGGCCAAGGGCTTCTACCCCATCAACGTTTTAAATGCCGTTAAGGCAGTTCCTGAAGTAGTTCATATCTTCTGCGCTACGGCTAACCCTGTTGAAGTGCTGGTGGCTGAGACCGGGCTAGGACGGGGTATTCTTGGCATTATTGACGGTGTAAAAACCAAGGGGGTAGAAGATGCTGCCGGTATCACCTGGCGCAAGAATTTCCTTCGCATGATTGGCTATAAACAGTAATTTTATGCGGGGTGCCTGTTGAATTGGCTGCGTTATGTGAAGCGGGACCCGGTTCCCTGGTTACTGGATCCCGCTAATCCCTCTGCCCGTGCCTTGACCCTCAAATATATCTTCGGGTGGCCTACCGCACGTATAGAGAAAGAACAGCAGTCCATAGTCGAGTGGCCGGCGGTTCACCAGGTTTTAAAGCAATGTACACCCAACCACCTGTGGGGACGTATTGATAACCCGTATTACGGTGGTGCTGCCGGTACTTTTGGAACCGTCTATATGTTAGCCCAACTTGGTGTCCCCCGGACTCCAGAAATTGAGAGTGCCTGCGAGAACTTGCTAGGTCAGGGGCGTAATCTTGAGGGGCGGTTCTCACCAGAAGGGGAGACATTTACCCCCTGGTTGTGTTATACCGGGATGGCCTTGCGTTCTCTATGGCATTTTGGATATGGGGACGATTTGCGTGCCCAGTCCTCATGGCGGGCACTCCTGGAAGCCGTCTTGACCCGCCCTGAGTTGTTGCAATGTCCCCTCGCCGGTGGGGCATGCCGTTCCGGACTTGTGAAGGCCCTGGCGGCATTATTGAGTATGCCGGTTGCGCAGCGCACCGCCCCAGAAAATAAAGCTATTGATTCGTTAGCGGATAACCTGATGAATCAACTCTACGACTTTAAGGGCCGGGATGCAGCCTGGCTATGGCCTACTTTCCCCCGCTACTATGATACCGATTTACTAGAGATGTGTTATTGGTTGGCCCAGACCTCTTACCGAAAATTCGCGCGGTATCGTGAGTTTTTACAAGATTTGTTAAACCTGCAGAATGCAGAAGGCCGCTGGATTAAGCGACAGATGGGAACAATGCCGGCCGCGGAACGGATCCATCACCCTAGCCGCTGGTTGACATTCGAGGCGGTCTATACATTGATGCTCACTTATGGAGGCAATACTTATGCAGCCGGACGACCAGAGAGTTGAAAAAACCGATTATACAGTTATCCCCCGTGTGATGACTTTTCTAAAGTGGGATAACCGGTTGCTTTTATTGCAGGGGTCACCGGATAAGAAGCGTTGGCCGGGCATGTATAACGGCCCTGGAGGACATGTAGAACCCGGTGAAACACCCTATCAAGCTGTGGTACGCGAACTCCAAGAGGAGACCGGGCTAGTTGTACCGGAGTTGGTTTTGCGGGGCGTTGTCCACATCACTATGCCGCAGCCGCCGGGCGTTATGTTGTTTGTCTTTACCGGGGAAGTTACCTTTGATCCTGGTGAACTCAGGGACTCTGTGGAAGGGCTGCCTGTTTGGGTTCCCCTGGATGAGTTAGATACATTGCCTTTAGTGGACGATCTCTATGTATTGTTGCCCCGGATTTTGGAAGCTCCCGGTATTGTCTCCGCCCGGTATATCTTGACCGGCAATGGCTTGCAGATTGAATTTGACTAAGGTGCATTGCACTTTCTGAAGTGCATTGCACCTGTATATCAATTCATCCAAAACCCGTTCCTTGGTTAACTGACCTTAACCCCTTCGCAATGTGAGCGCATGGGCCTCCTCCTCTGCCAAAGTCCGCAGCGCAATAGGAAACTGCCCATGTAGCGGTGACAGCCGCGCACCCAGGCGTATGCTTGTGCTCAATGGCCATGCCAGTAGGTATCCCAACCGGCTGATATTAACAGCCCGGTAAAATTCGGCTATCCCGCCGTTATCCCATCCCCCTAGCAACCCGGTCAAGAAGCCATAGATGGGTAGTGTGACCAGCAACCCGATCCCTACCAGTAACAAACTGGCAGTAGGGGTGGGCGTCCACCATAAGTCACCGGCAACGCGCAATAACTCGTACACAATAAAAGCCGCGCCTCCCGGGGCAACCACGGTTTGCCAGATATTAAACCGGGGCAAGAAAGCCAGGCGGCTGGTCATAATCCAGGTCATCAGGGTACGCACTATGACAGCAATAATATAGGCCCCTAGGAGTCCCCAGACTTGCCAGCGGGTGACCAGGAGATAGATTAAGCCGATGCGGAGTCCTTGTTCTCCAATCGCCAACCACGAGGTTGTACCGGGCCGCCCAAGTGCCTGGAGTGTGGTATCAGCCAGCTTTACCGGCCATTGTAACGCCGCCCATATTAGCAAGGGTATGATAAACTCGGCCACTTGGGCATAGCCGCCGCCTAGCGCGCCGATAATCAACCGCTCGCTGGTGCTCCCCAATACGGCCAGGATAAATAGATTGAACCACATACCATATCGTAAGCCCTGATTCACATAGTAACGTGTCAGGGTAGGGTAACCGCGACTATTGGATTCGGCAATGGCCGGCAGGAGACCGTTAAACAACCCCGATGCCAGTACATTGAAGAAGGCAATGAATATATAGGCCCATTCCCAACTGACTGTAACTTCCAGGTAATTGTCCATAATCTGTGGCAGCAGGTTGGCCTCAATGAGCAATCCCAGGGGTGTTGCCAAGGTATTAAACATAACCCGTCCGCCAAAACTGAGCATACGTTTGATGACCGTTGTATCAAATGCCGGCAGGAAGAGCGGACGCAGAGCCAATCCTTTGCGTTTGTAGAAGAATAGCCCGATAAAAAATACGGAAAATTTCGCCATATATAGCCCTAGCGCAAATCCGAATATACTGCCGGTTGTTGCGCCGATATCAAGATGGGTACTGCCCCATTGCCGGAGGATGGGGACAAGGAGAATTTGCAGTATGGGAAGGGCAATTGTCGCTACCAGGGCCAGTGTTTGCTCATAGTCAAAGCGCTGTAAGGCTCTGAAGAATAATACAAAGACCTGTAAAAAACCGGGAAATTGAAGCGCCGCGTGGATAATGAAGTAAAACGAAAGATGTGCCAATGCGGTATTGGGAAATATAAAGATGGAGAGGAAAATAACACTACTGACCTGCAAACTGCCACTGATGAGTTGCCACCAGATATAAAATTGGAAGTAGCTAAAACTTTCCTGGAGGTTGCGGGTACGTTGGATGGCGAAGAATCGCACTGCAGCGATTCCCATTCCCAAATCCAGAAATATCCAGGCAATTTCCAGCCACTGGGTCACCATTTCCCAGTCATTACTGACCTGGGGCCAGGGGAGTAAGTCGTTAGGGACAATGTATAAGCGATAGCTTAATAAGGGGATGAATAGAAAGATTTGGATGGTGATAAGGTAGAGTAAACTGGCCAGGGGTCTGTGGAACCCCACATGTTCCCAGAGATTGGCGGGTAATTCACCGGCAGGTAATGCGTCAATTGGGAGGCGGTGGAGTTGCCCCGGATTGAGGAACAGATAGCGCCGGGCAACGAAAAATAAAGTTATAATCAGTAGAATAATCCCCATGCCAGCGGTAATAAGTGTTATGCGCGCTAAACCGTGAGGGACTGGGGATAGCGGGTATTCGGCAAAGGTGAGGACACGGCTGGTGTTACCGGCTTCCGCGATAAGCCGGTAGATTAAGTATTGGAAATAGGGCCAGTTTAACCAGGTCTCATTGCGCACATTTCGGAACCACGGGCCGACAATAAACACCTGTTTACTATTGCGCCCGCGTAACCGCTGGATAATTGGCGCTCCTGATTCTGTGACTACGATGGGGACTAATAGGTTGGGGTTCGAGATGACCGTCCGGGCGTAAATCTCCGGTGCCGAGTCCCAAGCAATCGCGTCTTGCATCGGATCTGCTTCGCCCCCACTGGTTACGGTGTTAGGACTTTCGGAGCGACTGATACCGAACATCCCCACACCAAAAAGCAGGCGCAGGTCATTCAGATCTTGTGGGAATAGTTGCCCGCAAAATAGGACTAACCCCACGTCTTCTTGGCGGATTTGGTCGCCAAAATTCCGCAGTGTCTCTGGAGTGAGGGAAATATCGTTGATGATATAGACATCGGCAAGCTCTGCGCGGTCTACACGCACGATATAGGGCTCTGCTAAAGCAATGGCCTGGGCGATGTCATCCTCCGGTCCTATATAATAGACCCCCACCGCATTGGAGGGGGCCTGGGCCAGAGTTACTGCTCCATAACTAAATGCAGCTAACAGTATAGGTATAAGACACCATAACCATGCTTTCTTTACGCTGCTCATTCCTTATCAGTTTTGTTGTCCGGTGATTCCAGGGGGGGCATATCCTCAACTTTTTCTAATCCGAATTGTTGTAAGAACTCAAATGTGGTACCGTAAAGGATAGGGCGACCTACACTATCGGCGCGTCCAACTTCTTCAACCAAACCGGCAGAGACTAACTTCCGCAATGTGTTATCTGAACTCACGCCACGGATAGCCTCAATCTGCGGGCGGGTGATGGGTTGCGCATAGGCCACGATGGCCAAGGTCTCCAGCGCTGCTTGGGAGAGCCTTAAGGTCACTTCTAGGTCAAGGAGCTGCTCCACATAAGGGGCTACTCCCGGTGCTGTTACCAATTGCAACCCGCCCCCCCGTTTGTGCCGTTGCAACCGTAAGCCGCCGGTTGCTAGACGAGTCTCTAAACGCGCGAGTACAGCTTGAGCTTTTTCCTGCGAGATCCCGGTTGTCTCGGCCAGCGACTCCAAGGAGACCGGCTGAGGGGATGCAAATATCAAAGCCTCGAAAATGGCCTCATAGGTGATATCCGCAGTTTGTGGTTGCTCAAGTGTACTCTCGGTACCGGAATCACTACTCACCGAAAGTGGACTCCTCTGACCGGGATTCTATACTGCTATTAACCCAACTGGAAGGCCGCTCACTGCCGGGTAGCGGTGGAACTTTTGGCTCCGGTTCCCGGTCCTCCACTTTCGCTTTTTCTAATTCTTTTTGTGGTGGCTGGCTAGGTTTTGCTTTGCGCCGGCCTGAAGGTGCCGCTACTTTGATGCGTATCTGTGGCTCTTTTGCGATGCGCAAACCCAATTCAGAGGTCAGTACCTTTTGTACCGTCTCAACCAGTTGTGATGCCATCTCCGGCACATTCCCGTCTGGGGATACGGTAACTTCGACAATGGCCTCGACCATATCCTTCTTGGCCGTAACCTCCGGCTTTACCTTTACCACACCAGGTAGTGGGTCAAGAGCATAAATTAACTGTTGCACAATGCTCTCACTGCTGATGGTGGCCATTCCGCCACTGACCTGCTGGACGTGAATGAAGCGTTTGCGTTTAGGGCGCAATTCTAAAACGAGCAGGAAGATACCTAGTAAGTCAAAGAGCAGGACCGCTAAAACCCCTCCTCCCAGGCGTATGGCCGGTTGTAGCTGGTTCAAAGCAGCGCCCCAGGCTACTAATTGATTGCCCATGTTAGTTAGCACAACATGGGGTGTGATAGCTGTAAAGGTTACACCGGCCATAAGTAATAACACAAGGATTACAACGACGACTCGGTTAAAAATATTCATATTTTCCCTCCATTTGATGGTACTCAGGTAGTTCCAGGATTTAAAATATCCCAAATCCCGAGAATTCTTTCTGGAACCGCCTTATGAGTTAAAACTTCAATAACTAATACGCTTATAACCTGCTTTAGGTTGTCCCCAGGGAATCGTTGCATCTAACCCGATCTTGGATGTACGGGCTTTTTCGCCGGGAACTTGTCTTGCGGATGGGTCAAGGCTAGAGCTAGGTTGGTTGTAGAAGATATAGAGATCGGTTTCTGCCTGGGTGCGTGTGGCAATGGCCCATTCCACATCTGCCATATTGTAGATATTAATATCGTTATCCACAACCACCACATGCTTTAACGAAGTGTGCCCCCGGAATGCGGCTTCGATAGCTTTTGGGCCATCATCAGGGCCTTGTTTCTCTATTTGTACCACGGCATGAAGCCAGGAACAGCCGCCGGGGGTGATGCGGACACCGGTGCACTTCACAACTTTGTTAACTTCGGCGTAGATAGTTGGCTCACGTGGCATCCCCATCAGATTCTTATGCTCCAATCCCGCAGGTAACAGGGCGTGGAAGATCGGATTGTGGCGATGCGTGACTTTCTTGACTACGAAGGTCGGTTGTTGGCGTATGCCATCCATTGTCCCCGTCAGATCAGGGAAGGGGCCTTCTGTGTTTTGTTCGTGGGTTAAGATGCCTTCCAGGACTAACTCAGCCTCTGCGGGAACTTCCAAGGGGACCGAAAGACACTGTGTGATAGGCGTTGTCGCCATTGCCTGGGCGATAGTCATCTCATCAACCCCTTTGGGCGGGGACATAGCCGCTGCCAAGAGCACTTGGGGGGGGACGCCGAGACAGATGGCGATAGGTAATCCTTCTGGTGACTTACTTAAGGCGGTCGCCGTACCTCGTTTCTCCACAATGCGTCCTACCAGGTGCTGTGAGTCCAGCCGCATCCAGCGATGGAATGAAATATTACGCCCATAGTCCGGGTCGTGGATAACGGTCACCCCGGCGGTAATATAGGGGCCGCCATCTTCTGGATGGTAACGGGGGATAGGAATACGGGTTAAATCGGGGTTTTCCAAAACAACCTCCTGGCAAGCTGCATTTTCAACAATTTCCACCGGCTGAGGATTACTTGCCGCCTCGGCCATTTTATAGACCAGTTCTTCCGTCTCACAACCCAGTGCGCGGGCCAATAAATCCCGACGTGCCGTAATCCCGGCTGCCATCCGCCAGCCGGGGAAATCTTGCAGATTATCGAATAACAGTGCGTTCCCGTCATATTTATAGATAAGCCGAGCCACATCAAATGTTGGCGATACGGCTTCCTGGATGTTGCGTAAGTCGCCAGTTTGCTCTAGGTTTGCTAAGAACGCTCGTAGATTCATCTATACTCCCCCCTTGCGGAAACTTATCCATGACTCTTGAAACGTGACGTGTGCGATGTACTCTGTATCTTTAAGTATAGCATAGATTGTAGTTTTCCTTAGTCAGAATCCCATGAGACCGATATTTTTTCTGTGTTTTCTATAGTCTCCTCAATAACAGCTTCCATATCGATTTTGGCTTCCAATTCTTGGACCTCTGCCAACCGTGCCCAGGTTGCCGGGTTGTCGGCATGGAGAGAGCAGGGGTCCTTATACGGCTGGATCGAGAGTGTATAAGTACCTATTTCCTGGGCTAGGTCGATAATCTCACTTTTGTTAAAAGCGATCAAGGGGCGTAAAATGGGCATATCCACAGCTTGACTGGTCACCGCTATATTCTGTAATGTCTGGGATGCAACTTGCCCCAGATTGTCACCGGTGATCAATGCCAGTGCTCTGTTTTTCTTGGCTATTCTGACGGCGACAGACATAATAAAACGGCGGAAGGCAACGACTTCTACCGGGGAATCAATTTCTAACAACGCCATTTGGAAAGGATACGCCGGGGCCATATAGATATTGGTTGGTATGCGGTGCGGGGCCATCACAGTACGGGCCATTTCGATAACTTTGGATTGGTGAACCTGTTTTGAGTTCGGTAAGATATGGAAGTGCAAGAAGTCGGTGGTGCACCCGCGCTTGAGCAATAAGTGGGCGGCCACCGGGGAATCAATACCCCCAGATAGTAAGGTTAGTACGTGACCACTTGAGCCGATGGGCAAGCCCTCGGCACATGGGATACGCCGGGCGAAGAGGTACGCGCTCTCCCGGTAAATCTGGATAGTGATGGTAACATCGGGGTTTTTCATCTTCACCGGTGCCCCCAAATCTTGCACAACCAGTGCCCCGATATCTCGTGCTATCTCCATTGACTTACCGGGGAACTCTTTATAGGAACGGCGCACGTCTAACCTAAAAGTGGTCTCTTTCGTGATTATCTCCTGGGCCAGGGCGCGGGCGGCCTCACCAATAGCCCCTATCTCTGTGGGGACACGTAGTGCCGGGGCAATATAGGCGATGCCGAAGACCTGCGCGAGCCGGGCCTCTATAATTTCCGTAGGTACATCTTCCGGTATCTCAACCACGATGTAACTATGGAAGCGTTTAACAGTGGTGCCCGGCCACGGGGTAAGTGCCGTGCGCATATTTTCTATCAGTTGCCACTCAAATTTACGGCGATTACGACCTTTAAGGGCAAGTTCACTATAATGTACGATATAAGTTTTCATTTTTTAACTCCAACTCCTTATCATAACATAGAGTAACAATAGGCCAAACGTATCAGTAGGACAAATTGGCAATTTGTCTCTTCCCATAGGCAAGTTAGCAATTTGTCCCCTTGCGTTTGGCTTTTTGATAAATATTGGTATGCTTTATCGTAATAATAGGGAGGTGCATATGAAAATTATAATTCCCGATTTCGTTTTACCGGCATTAAAAAGCGAGACCTGCGAGTTGGTCAAAAGCTGTGATTTTGTCACGGTCGATCAACAAGGCACATTCTCCAAGGATATCCAGGGCACCGAAGTTGTCATGCTACCCTGGAAATTGCCGGAATCAGCGATGCAGCTATTACTGACACTCGATAGTGTGCGTTGGATTCATTCTGTCAGTGCGGGTATAGACCACGCGATGAGTGATGACCTGCGCACCCATCGGGCCGTGTTGACCAATGCGCGTAGGGTCTTCGATATCCCTATTGCTGAGACTGTCCTGGCTTACATCTTGATGGTAGTTAAGCGTATGCCGGAGTTCTTCGCATACCAGCAAAAACATCACTGGCACCGGCTGGACTTGAAAGAAGCGGGCGACCAGACCGTGGGGCTGGTGGGATTAGGGAGCATTGGGACAGAAATCGCGCGGCGTTGCCAAGCCCTGGGGATGCGGGTGATTGCCACGCGCCGCCGTCCTGAACGTGGGGCGGATTTTGTGGCCCGACTTTATGCCCCAGAAGAGATGGATACGCTTCTGGCCTTATCTGATTTCGTCGTTGTGGCCGTCCCCCTAACCCCTGAAACCCGGTGCATGTTGAGCGCGCCGCAATTCCAGGTTATGAAACCTACCGCCTGGCTGGTCAATATTGCCCGTGGGCCGGTAGTAGATGAAAACGCTTTAATTCAGGCACTTCAACAAGGTGAGATTGGCGGTGCGGCCCTGGATGTCTTTGAACAAGAACCTCTCCCGCCAGAATCACCGTTATGGGATATGCCCAATGTGATTATCACCCCTCATAATACCTGGAGTACACCCCATCTGTTATCACGCGAGGCGGAGCTTTTCCTGGAGAACCTAAAGCGTTATTTACGCGCTGACCCGTTGCTTAACGTGGTGGATAAGTCATTGGAGTATTAAAAATAACGGGCGGACTATGTTATTAGCCCGCCCGTTATGCTTGTCGGAGAGTGAGAAATTAACCCCGTTGCCGGTTGAAAAGCCCTAAAACTACAGAGACCAACAGACCTGCGATTAAGATGCCCAGGGTGCCTATAATCAAGATGTTATTTTGTGTACCTAAACCTGTCGTGGGCAGGAGTGCCCCGGTGGTCTGTCCGGTTGCACCGCTACCATATACACCTAGGTTAACTTCTGTATAGCCGTAAGCAGGAACATAGACATATTGTTCAATGGGTACTGTGGCAACATAACCTGCCGGGACATGGAGCGTAACTTTCCAGGTGCCTTCGGCCAAGGGGACTGGCCCGTAATAGCCGGTCGCATAGGTGTTCCCCGCGCTATCCACAGTCCGGTCTTCGGAGTAATAGGTATGGCTAAAGTCTCCCATTGAGATCGTAAAATAGACTTTCCCCACACCTGGTTCGCCGGCGTCCATTACCCCGTTACGGTTGCTATCCAGGAATGCAGCCCCACGGATGGTGCTGTTACCCCCCAGCGGAGATTGGAATACCGGAAGCTCCAAATCACTGGCACTGACACCGGTGGTGAAGAAGAGTAACAGTAATGCCGCAAGAACAACGGGGACCACTTTAAGTTCTTTTGAAATAGACATCTTAGCCTCCCTTTTGCTAATACGTTTTTAATAGGTTTTGAAATGGTAAATAAAAGGTGTCTTGGTTAGAATATTTACATCTTCATTATAGGGTAGCTAAAGTTTAAAGTCAAGAAAA
>JAFGKB010000090.1 GCA_016928755.1 Anaerolineae bacterium
GTTTTTATTATCTTGTTAACTGTAATTATTATGTCAATAATAACTCATAAATATATTGAAAAACCGGGACAAGCTATCGGAAAAGAGATGATAAAAGATAAGAATTAAAGTAGGCTGTAGTACATGGTAGGGCAATTGCATTTATAATGTAACTACTCAGCCATAGGCGAGTTGCAAATTTGTGTATATCTCAAAATGAGATATAATAAGTTATGCATATTATTATGCGCAAACGTATTCAGGAGTTTATTGATGAACATCCTGATAGTCAACCTTCATTAAGTAATTGGTATCGTATTGTCAAAAAGACCAACTATAGTTCTTTTAACGAAATTAGACAACATTTTGGCAGTGCGGATTATGTTGCTGGTTATGTTGTTTTTAATATTAGTGGTAATAAATATCGTCTTATTACTATGATTCACTTTAATAGACATAAAGTATATATCCGTGATATACTAACTCATGCTGAGTATGACAAGGATAGGTGGAAGAGATAAATATGTTACAAGCAAATTTCATCAATAATTGGGAGCTTCTGGCAGAATCCATTTTTGTGCCAGCTAATAAAGCTGAGTATGATAAACTCGTTGCATTATTGGACGAAGTGATGGACGTTGTCAGGGACGATGAATCTCATCCGCTTGCTAGCCTAATGGAAGTTTTAGGTGTCTTGATAGAGAACTATGAGGACCGTTATGTGCCAGAGTTAGACTCAGATCCTATAGCAGTATTAAAACACTTTATGGTTGAATATAATCTGCGCCAGTGGGATTTACCCGAATTGGGTAGTCAAGGTGTTGTGTCAGAGATCTTGAATGGTAAACGCAAATTAAATCTCAGGCAAATTCAAGCTCTTAGCCAACGTTTTAAAGTACCGCTGTCTGTTTTTACTGAGGATGTATGCCCGAAATCAGAAACGCGTTTAGAAGAGTGCATTTTGACTGATTTTTAACTTGGCATTATTACTCTAGTTTCGCGTAACTTGATTTTAGAAATCAGTTAAGCCAGTTTTTTTTCTACTCCAACACCGCCACGGTGGCCTCAACAATCTGCTTCTGCTGTGCCGTAAAGCTAACAGTTGCCGGGTTATCCCGGTTCTGCGGACCATAATCCCCAAACTGGGCGTGGTTTCCGCCGTAGATAGCTACCCACATTGTGTCCGGTGGCAGCAATGGGCGAGATGCTGCGATCTTATCCCCCGTCGCCAAGCCATCGCGGGTGGCGTAAATCGAAGTCACTTCCAGGGACGCGCGACCGGCAAGGTCGTTATTATCAGCAGGATAAGCAGCCCATAGCACTAACCCCGATACCGTACCAGGATTATCATAGACATAACGGGCCGCCATCGCCCCACCAAGGGAATGACCTCCAAGCACCCAATCTTGTATCTGGGGAAAGGCAGACATCACATCATCCGCTTGATTAGCCCCCAGAAAAGCCAGGCTCAGCGGCATTGGCACCACCACCACCAGGTACCCCTCCTCGGCAATGGCGCGGGCCGGGGGCGCGTAGGCCCGGTAATCCACGTGCCCGCCGGGGTAGAAGATAAAGCCGGTCTCCGGAACAGCCGCTTTGGGCGCAAAGATTAACCACGGCTCGGATAAGACCTCAATCTCCGGACTAGGTTCCAATGCTGCCAGGGCTATATCCGCCGGTTCTGAGGGATTAAGTGCCCAGATAAGAAAACTACCCGCCAACACTACAATAACGGCCAAGATACCAATGCCCCAATATTTCCACGAACGCATAAACCATCCCTCTCTATTATGCCGGCATCTCACTTGCCTGGCCCTGACAGCCGGCTATAGTCGTATCCGGCACCGCGACAATATATCGCTGTGTATATGAAACCGTCCACAACATCAATAACCCACCAAGCACCCCAATAGCCCAGGAACCGAAGTTATCCAATAATAAACCGCCGATAATCGGACTGACAATCTGGGCGAAGGTCTGCAAAGAAGCCGCGAGGCCCAACGTCCCGCCGGTCTCTTCGGGCCGGACTACCTTGGTGAGCTGGCTGGAAAGCACCGGGTTTAACACACCGGCAGATAAAGCAATGGGGGCTAAGACTAGCAGGAGCAGCCAGACATTGGGCACAAAGCCCCAGATAAAGAGTGAGACCGCCAACACGATGGTATTCACGAAGATAAGTACCCGCTCCCGATACTGCTTGGTCAACCGTCCGATGGCAAAGGCCTGAACTAACACCGAACACAGGCCCACGTAAGAGAGCACCAATCCGGTCTGCTGGACACTTAGCCCCAAGCGGGTCTTGGAATAGATCGAGAAGTTGGACTGAAAGAGGGTAAATGCCAGGCTGTAGAACAGTTGGACGTGGAAAAGTGGGCCAACGCAAGGCCGGTTAAGGGCCTGCCATAACAGGCGTAGCGAGAACGCTGTCTTAGAACTGTGACGTAACTGCGCCCGCCGTTCACGGGTCAGGGATTCTGGCAGCCAGAGCAAGACGGCGATCAGATTCAGTAGCGAGAGTCCGGCAGCCACCAGGGCCGGGACATTGTAGCCGAAACGGCTCAGGAAGCCCCCCATTGACGGCCCGGCGATAAAGCCAAGGCCAAAGGCGGCCCCGATAATACCCAAACCCCGCGCCCGGTTCTCACTGTCGGTCACGTCGGTGATATAAGCACGAGCCAATGAGACATTCCCCCCTAACAACCCATCAATAATCCGGCTGATAAAAAGCATCACCAGAGATTGGGCAAACCCCAACAGCAAAAAGGCCACCACCGTCCCAGAAATACTGAGGATCAACAACGGACGACGGCCATAGCGATCCGATAACCGACCAATAGTAGGAGCGGCAACAAGTTGGGAAAGAGCATTAACCGTCCCCAACAGTCCCACAACGGTAATGGAGGCACCGAATGTCTCCGCATAGTAGGGTAAAAGGGGCAAAATAAGGCTGTACCCCAATAAATCAATCAGCACGAAACCAAAGATCAAGGCTAAACGACGTTTAAGATCTCCGTCCATATACCAGCCATCCTTTCACATCTTCCAAGAAACAACTATCCAGAAGTTTCCTGGAAGGCAAATGTTAGTAATTCTCTTTTGCGGCCTTGTAAGCTGCCAGAGTTCGTTCCCGTGCCTGGTGGTGGTCCACAATCGGCGCAGGATAATCCCGGCCCACCACACAGCCAACCTCCTCTTGGAGTGCTGGTGACATCTTCCAAGGCTGATGAATGAACTTCTCCGGCACAGCGACCAGTTCCGGCACCCACCGGCGCACATAATGACCTTGCGGGTCGTACTTCTGTCCCTGTAAAACCGGGTTAAAGATGCGGAAATAGGGGGCGGCATCGGTGCCGGTTCCCGCGCTCCATTGCCAGCCGCCATTATTGGCAGCCGGGTCGCCATCCAGAAGGTGCTCCATAAAGTATTGTTCACCCCACCGCCAATCAATCAACAGGTCTTTGGTTAAGAAAGAAGCCACAATCATCCGGGCGCGATTGTGCATCCAACCAGTAACAGCTAACTGCCGCATAGCCGCGTCTACCACGGGATAGCCGGTGCGTCCTGCACACCAGGCGGCAAACATAGCCGGGTTATTGTCCCATGCTATTGAGCGGAGATTTTCACGGAAGCTCTCCTTACGCACACCGGGGAAATGGAAGAGGATGGCTTGGTAGAACTCCCGCCAGATAAGCTCAGCGAGCCAGACTTGGGCCTGCCGGCGGGCCTCCGTCGTAGGGGCCTCATCCATAGCTTGTCGAACGGTCACAACAGCTTGTCGCGCCGACACCATCCCAAAACGCAGATAGGGCGAAAGCCGAGAAGTGCTCTCCGACGCCATCAAATCACGGTTCTGCTGATAAACATAGACCGGAGCATCTGCGCCCATAGTAAATGTTTGGAGCAGTTTTTGCCCCTCGGTCTCACCAGGAACAAAAGTTACCGAAGCGGGCAAAGCCGGGGACGTGGGTAAGGGCACTCTAGCTATGCCAGGTGGGGTAGGGATAGTTTTGGGAGCCGGAATAAGCTCACTACGGACGGGTAGGGGTAGTGCTTTCCAAGAGCGATTAAAAGGAGTATAGACGATGTAAGGCGTGCCATCTTTTTTTAGCACGGCTTCCGGTGGCTGAACCGTCAAGCCACCGGTCAGGTGCAGCGGCAAATACTGAGCCACGGCCTGATCGCGCCGGGTGGCGTAGGGTGAGAAATCCTTTTCGGCAAAGATAGCCGTCGCGCCGGTTTCCGCTACAAGCTGCCGGAGGGCATCAACAGGGCAGCCCTCACGGACCACCAGGTAACTGCCCCGCTTGCGTAAGTCCGCATCCAAGGACTGCAACCCAGCTAACATAAAGGCCAAGCGCTTTTCCCCGGCATAAGGAGAGTTCCACAAGGCCGGATCACGGACAAATACCGGCACAACCTGTTCTGCCTGCTGCAAAGCGGCAGATAACGCCTGAGTATCTCCCAGGCGCAGGTCACGGCGCACCCACCATAATGCTGTATGCATTAAGTCCTAAACTCCCATCTTATGCTTGCGAATCAGGCGTAAGCACTGCAAAGAGCAAGCCCCAATCCTGATTCTCTACCCTACCATCCCCGGCAATAACCTCGAAGGTGACATTACGGGCTGCGACATAAGACAAAGCCTGTACGCACACCTCGGCCACATCCGCCCGGCTGATCATCCCATTGAGGCGGTCACCCTGATCAAACTGCAACA
>JAFGKB010000091.1 GCA_016928755.1 Anaerolineae bacterium
AAAGGAAATGTCAATGCCGTCACCGACGCCGCAAGCTCGGCGTGGATGGGCATGGCCGGCATTCAATCTGCCGCATTAAACGTGCGGATTAACGCGACATCTATCGAGGATAAAGTAAAGAAAGATGCTTGGCTGGCGGAGTTAAACGCGATACTGACACGTGCTGAGTCTATCCTGGCACAGGTGCAGGAAGCTGCCATCAGGAGAGGCGGTTTATAGATATAAGTATCTGTAGCTGAACCTTCAAGGCGGGCTTATTTAAGCCCGCCTTTTTTATGTACGGCAACATAAAAAATCACTTTACGTAATGTTAGCCAAACCTTGACCATATTTTAACATTGGGTTAAAGAAGAATTAATAGCGATAAGCGATACTAGAGGGGGATTTTTTCAGGTAAATATATAACACTGTGTGAAGGAGATATAGATGCGCATAGCAATTTTTACAGAGACATTTCTGCCAAAGTGGGATGGCATCGCACATACTCTGACACACTACCTCAAACATATTGAAAAACGCGGACACTCATGTTTGATGTTTGCACCACAGGGCGCCCCAGAAAGTTATGCCGGGACACCTATTATAGGGTTACCCTCTTTTCCTTTTCCCTTTTACCCAGACTTAAAACTAGTCCCCCCAGTTTTTAATGTAAAGAAACAACTAGCGGAATTTAAGCCGGATATTGTACACCTGGTTAACCTGGCTTCTTTGGGTATAGTGGGTATGAATCACGCCCGCGAACTCAAAGTGCCGGTTGTAGCTTCCTACCACACAGATTTACCAGGTTATGCCAAACTATATGGAATGGGGCTTTTTACCAATCCATTGTGGGCTTATTTCCGCTGGCTACATAACCAAGCTGACTTAAATTTCTGTCCATCAAATTATACGAAGGCACAATTGGAAACTCAAAAATTTGAGAGGCTTAAGGTATGGAGCCGGGGAGTAGATACCGAACACTTCAACCCACAAAAGCGAACGGCTGAATGGCGTATCCGCCTTACAGGCGGGGAACCCGATGCTTTCTTACTCCTATATATAGGACGGTTAGGTACTGAAAAGCGGGTAGACTGGTTGCGCCCGTTGCTTGATATTCTACCGAAAGCCCGGCTTGCTATTGTCGGAGATGGGCCAATGCGGGAGGATTTGAAAAAACAATTTGAGAGCACAAGAACTGTTTTCACTGGGTATCTTAAAGGTGAGGATCTGTCCCACGCATATGCGGCCGCCGATCTTTTTGTTTTCCCTTCAGCCAATGAGACTTTTGGCAATGTTGTCCTTGAAGCTATGGCTTCTGGATTGCCTGTAATTGCCCCCTGTTCTGGTGGCCCCGTGGATATGGTAACCCAGGGAGAAAATGGCTATTTGTTTGAACCTGGCGACATTGCAGATATGTGTGCCTTAACCTGGCGCTGCGTTATGAATATGGAACATACACGCCAGATGAGCCGGGCAGCACGTGCCTATGCAAAAACCCGAAGTTGGGAAAAAATCCTGGATGGTGTATTGGAAGAATACACTGCCCTTATCCAAACAACACAAAAAAATCATGGGCATATTCCACAATCTCAAACCAAGTTCAAAAAACAATATTCTTCCTCTGTTACTCCGTCAATGTAAGGTAAGTTAATCTATGTTACAAAAATTTCTAGATAGGCTCTTCGAGCGATTTGGTCTGCATTCTTTGCGTGAAAAATTGCTCTATCCGCTTGCAACCTTAATGATAATCTCTTTATTAATAAGTACTATCGCCTTCTCCATTGGGACGGCAATCACCCAAAATGGACTTTTAGAACAACAACTTATTAAGGATAGTGACCGGATTATAAATACTCTTGATGATCGTATTCTGTCCCTTAAAGGGGCTGCGGTGGCTTTAACAAAAGATCCGGAAATCATTGATTCCATCCAACAAAACAATGAAAATACATTAGAGATTTTAAATAGCAAAGCGGTTTTGGTTCGTGACCGTTTTGGTATGGACCTCATCCAGATATTTAATGCCGAGGGAGAGGCGAAAGCTAACTTAGTAACAGAGTCTCTTTATAAAGAGACTTCTCTCTTTTTATTAGATTATACAGATACTGGAGAACCTATAGTTAAAGTGGTGCAAGGGGAGACTTTGCTCCTAAGCCGGGCTGTGATATCTGACAACCTAGGTACCGTGATCGTCGGGATTGACTTAGAAAAAGAGTTAACCCGGTTAGCGACACAATACCGGTTAGGGTCAGAACTAGGTCTGAGCATAGAGATTGATGGGCAAAACCGGCAAATAGGGACCACGGATGATATTCCCTTTGGGGCCAAAGCCGGGAATAAAAACGGTTTCTACAGCCGGTTGGTGGAAGTTCCGTTGGGAATAATTACAGCAGACTTGATTGCAGTACGCGCTACAGATGACATCGAGAAGATCACCGGCACGGGATTATGGGTGATGACAGGCAGCACCGTGGTCACAACCCTGTTACTATTGATGCTTAGTGTCGGTATTATTCGCGCCATATCAAATCCGGTGCAACAACTCTCGCAAGTCGCTAATGCTGTCGCCCGAGGTGATTTGAGCCAACGTATAGATATTGAGGCGTTAGCCTCCAGCCCTGAAGTTGATGCCGGTGATGAAATCGGCATACTGGCGAAGTCATTTAACAGTATGGTAAGTGAACTACAGATGCTTTACGGTAATCTTGAAGCCAAAGTCGCGGCCCGTACTCAAGAACTATCAACCGCCGCCCAGGTTGCCAACGCAGTCTCTTCAAGTCTGGACATTGATAATATTCTAAAGACGGCGGCAAAGTTAATCCAAACTCGATTGGGATTTCAACACGTGGCTATTTTTACGCTTAATCCAGAGACCGATATGGCGATCTTAAAACAAACCGCTGGCGAGATTCAGGGATTAGGCGCAAATTACTATCCTCCAGAAACTCCAATCCAACTAGAGAACTTAATCGGGGCGGCTGCTCTTATGCATTCCCCTAGTCTGGTCCAAGATATAGAAACCGACACCCAATATCCCCAGAGTGCTTGGCTACCGGGAACACAAGCTGCTGCCGCCATCCCCTTGCTAGCCGGTGGGACGGTTATAGGTGTATTAGAGTTACAAAGTCAAGTTACCCACGCTTTTCATCCAGAATTAGTAAGCTTGCTAAGAACACTTGCCGACCAAATTGCTGTAGGGATGCAAAATGCACAACTCTACCAATCAGAGCAAAGACGCCGGCGTTTTGCGGAGGTGCTGGAACTCACCGGGCGGGTCATTTCTGGTAGCCTGGATATGAAGGAAGTTCCGGGAAGAGTTCTATCAATGCTGAAAGCCCTGGTTGATTATGAGCGCGGCTCGCTCTGGATGAAGATTGATGATAAAATCTACACTTTGGCTCATCAAGGATACCCAGAAGAGTATCCCCTAGAGACAATCTCAATACCTATACAAAATGGTGATGTCTTTGATCGGTTGATGAAAGAGCACAAGCCGGTAATTATTGACGATATTACAACAGAATCCTCATGGCACCAACTCCCCTGGTTACCCCTTGACCATTCCTGGCTTGGTACTCCGATTATCTCAAAAGGGAATGTGATCGGGATGATCTCTCTCACTCGTCGGGAGACCTATGCATTTACCAATGAGGACGCTACCTCAGTGCAGGCCCTCGCGTTACAAGCCGGTGTGGCGCTTGAAAATGCCAATCTGTACGCCGAAATTGCACACTTCAATACCCAACTAGAGCAAAGAGTTGCCGAACGCACAGAAGAACTTAACCAGGCATACCAAACTCTAGCCCAATTAGATAAGACCAAAGCCAACTTCATCAATGTTGCCGCACATGAGCTACGCACACCTTTAACCGTAATCATAGCATACGGACAATTGCTACGAAAAGTTATAGATATAGAAGCTAAACCTATGGCCCAGCAATCTATAGACGGCTTACTCGCCGGTTCAAAGCGATTGCATGAAATTATCAATAGTATGCTGGATGTCGCTAAAATTGACAGTCAGATGGTAAAGATTAACCGTGCGCCGGTATCCATTGGTGAAGTTATGGAGTGTATCAAAGTGAACTTTGAACAGGCATTGGAAGAACGTAATCTTACTCTTACCTTTCAAAATACAGATACTTTACCGGAGATTATGGCAGATAAGGACCTGATTCATAAGGCATTCTACCACCTGATTATCAATGCCATAAAATACACCCCAGATGGGGGCAAAATCACCGTGTCCGGTAGTAGGGACACAGATGATGATGCACTTGAGGAATATATACAAATTGTAATCCAAGATACCGGCATCGGTATTGACCCGCAACATCAAAACTTAATCTTTGAAAAATTCTATCAAACGGGTGAGGTGGCCGTTCATTCATCAGGCCGGACAAAGTTTAAAGGTGGCGGGCCAGGATTGGGATTAGCCATTGTCCGGGGTGTCATCCTGGCTCATGGCGGGAGAATCTGGGTAGAGAGTGACGGGTACGACGAGGAGAATTGCCCCGGAACAACCTTCTATATACTATTGCCTGTCGTTAAATTTGAGTATGATAATGTGTCTGAAAAAATGGAGATTAATCAAAAAGTATTAAATTCATTGTCATAATGACCAAACAGAAGGAGTGTAAAGAAAATGCGTTTTAAGTTGATGCTAGTTGCTATCGGTTTAGTGTTCTTAATTAGCGGGTGTGCCAATACACCTGAAACGCCGGCAGGTACGGCTCCAAGTGACCTGAGTGGCAAAGTCTCGTTTGCGGGTAGTACCACAGTCCAACCCTTGGCGGCTGAAATCGGCCAAGTATTTAATGCGCAATATCCAGATGTCACATTGGACATTGCTGCCGGAGGTAGTTCAGTCGGTATCAAAGCGATTCACGATGGTACTGTTGATATTGGTATGGCCTCCCGACATCTTAAACCTGAAGAAGCAGAAGGTGTCACCCCGCACCAGATCGCAGTCGATGTGATAGCTGTTGTCGTCCAGGAGAATAATCCTGTACGGGATTTAACTATGGACCAACTTCGCGATATTTACTTGGGAAAAATCACTAACTGGCAAGAGGTGGGTGGATCTGATGAGGATATTATGGTGGTAGTCCGCGATAAAAACTCAGGTACACGCGGCGCCTTCGATGAAATCGTGCTCAATAAAGATGAGCCTACCGCACCGAACCTGGAAAAAGCGCTTACGGCCGGAGATATGGCCGCGAAAGTGCTGGAGAACATTAATGCTATTGGGTATGTAGGTTTTGGAAATATCGAAGAAGGCTTAGCCTTGGTAAATATTGATGGCGCTGAGCCATCCGAACCTAACGCCCGCGATGGTAGCTACAAATTGACCCGGCCTTTGTTATTGATTACCGGCCCGTTAAGTCAACCCTTAGCCCAAGAGTTTATTGACTTCGCTATTGGGGAGCAAGGCCAACAGGTAGTCGTAGATAAAGGTTGGGTATCTGTTAGATAATTGACAAAGCGCTTTAAGGGGGTAGTTTTTATGGGTTTTCTCCCACTGATTCTAGTTACCAACGATGATGGAATTACCTCGTCGGGGTTATGGGCCGCCGTGGAGGCGGTCCTACCCCTCGGCAAGGTTTTAGTTGTTGCCCCAAACCGTCAATGGTCTGGTGCAGGACGATCAATGCCACATAATGTCACAGGAAGCATTGAAGAGGCCAGTCGCGAGATTAATGGGCAATACGTTGAAGCTTATGCAGTAGATGCCAGCCCGGCATTGGCGGTAGGTCACGCAATATTGGAAATTGCCCAACGCAAACCCGATCTGGTTGTATCCGGTATCAATTTTGGGGCCAACCTAAGTATTGAAGTTACAATTTCCGGTACTGTAGGCGCAGCATTGGAAGCCGGTGCATTTGGAATTCCCGCAATTGCGGTCTCCCAAGAGATGAATCCGGTCTATCATCTGACCGGTAGTGAGAGGGTTGATTACGCGCCAGCCCAATTATATACATACCGGTTCGCGCAATATCTATTAGAAGTAGGCTTACCCTATGGAGCCGATGCCCTCAACGTTAATATACCCGACGGGGCTACATTGAACACGCCGTGGCGTTATACACGGCTCTCACGGCACCGTTATTATGTACCACTGCCCCCTAACCGTATCTTGGGAGAAGGACGACCAGGATACAAGATTATTGAGGATCTCACAGCGACAGAAGTAGATTCCGACATACGTACTATCATGGCCGACCGTATGGTCTCGGCGACCTTACTCTCTCTGGATATGACAGCCCAGGTTATCAGTGCTTATAGTTTTAACTGTGGTCTAACCGAGGCTTTACGTGAGTCTCAGGAGTACTCGATCCCATCACCGCTACAGGTGAAGACCCCCGTACCCAGTATGGCGTGATAGATAACTTGCAAGGGTACGCCATGTTGCTACGAAAGTCTCGACTGTACACCACGCAACAACCCTATCACCCTGAGCGAAGCCGAAACATCTCGCGCTATC
>JAFGKB010000092.1 GCA_016928755.1 Anaerolineae bacterium
CATACGTTACATATTATTGGCGGTCAAGTTGCGGAGGATTGTGGGATCTACGGTAACCAAGAGGCTTTTACTCCGCTACGGGCTGATTGGGTAATTTTAGAAGCTGCCGGATTAGATGCGGAGAGCGGTGTGACCCATGATCACCGTGATTATGCTGAAATGGCCCGGCGACTTTTCGGACTAGGGGCACAAGTGATGGTTCTATTGTCGCCCCGGCGCGTAGGGCGTTCCGGCGCACTATATATTGCACCGGCTGATGCGGTGGATGTTCTTGTAACCGGGCGGGAGGCTCCTGATCCTCCTCTTTGGTATCTTAGCGAGTTAGGTGTGCGTATCGTTTTAGCTTAGGGCGCACACTCCAGAATTTGTCTTGAGTATTCCTGTTAAGGGAATATTGGGTGAAGTGTTATTAGGGGTAGTGGATCTCTAATCTGTGTAATCTATATAATCTGTGAATTATTTTTTAAAGGAGTGTTAAATATGGCAAGTGTGACTTATAATCACGTAACAAAGCGTTTCGGTGAAGTCGTTGCTGTTTCTGACTTAACCCTTGAAGTTGCCGATAAGGAATTCCTCGTTTTTGTAGGCCCTTCTGGTTGTGGTAAAAGTACCAGTTTGCGTATGTTGGCCGGTCTTGAAGAAATCAGCGATGGCGAGATTTTGATTGGTGACCGTGTTGTTAATGATGTTCCTCCCAAAGACCGCGATATCGCAATGGTCTTCCAGTCTTACGCTCTTTATCCGCATATGACCTGCTATGATAATATGGCTTTTGGTCTTCGTCTGCGCAAAGTCCCCAAGGAAGAAATTGATAAGCGAGTCAAAGACGCGGCCGGCATTTTGGGTATTGAGAATCTGTTGGATCGCAAACCTAAGCAACTCTCCGGTGGCCAGCGCCAGCGTGTGGCCGTTGGGCGTGCTATCGTCCGTGATCCCAATGTCTTCTTGATGGATGAGCCGCTTTCTAACCTGGATGCTAAGTTACGTGTTCAGGCCCGTTCTGAGATTTCTAAGCTGCACCAGAAGCTAGGCACAACCTTTATCTACGTTACTCACGACCAGGTTGAGGCTATGACGATGGGTACTCGTATTGCAGTTATGAAAGATGGTTTCTTGAAGCAAGTTGATAGCCCACAAACACTTTATGATCTGCCCGGCAATATATTCGTTGCTGGTTTTATTGGCAGCCCTTCAATGAACTTCTTTGATGCAGCGCTGATTGAAGATAACGGCCGTATGTATGCCGATTGCAAAGATTTCCGTGTAGAAATCCCCGAAAACCGCCGGCCAGTTTTTAAGCCCTACGTGGGTAAAGAAGTTGTTATGGGTGTCCGGCCAGAGCACGTGCATGACCCTGAGTATCAACCTCCGGGAATTCAACCCGCATTGGTGGAAGCCAAAGTCGACGTTTTGGAGTTGATGGGGCATGAGATCACTACCTACTTCACTACAGAGCGTACTTCTTTCGTTGGTCGTTTTGACCCTCGTACCAAGGTTATGGTAGGGATGACCAAGACTACAGCTTTTGACATGAGCCGTGTGCACCTGTTTGATAAGCAAACAGAGCTGGCTATTCGCTAGTTTTTTTTAGTTGTGCGGTTATACAGACCGGTGAATTCACCGGTCTGTTTTTTTGTTAATCTAATCCAGATTGTGACTCAGCGGAGTTGTATTTTGCATCCTAAAAGTACAGGTATATAATGACTCCTGTATGGTGACATCCTCTTTTGAATCAATAACCCATTTAAATCAGGTCTGGTGGTCTTTTGTAGAAACGGGCAACCTGGAGCAGGCCAATTTATTAGGGGTAGAGCCATGTATTATGCGCTCATGGCAGCGATGTTCGTTACGCCTTAATCCCCGCTCTATTCCTCGGCCAACCATATTGCCGGCGACTTCATTTGTTGGGGTGTTACAAAACCAGTTTGACCTATTGGCGATTGCGCGCCCGTTGCTGGAAGATATTTACCAACTGACGGAGGATACCCGCTGCGCAATTGTGTTAGCCGATGCCGCCGCGTGTATCCTTGATATCATTGGCTCGGTAGAGATTGTGGGTTGGCTACAACATCGTTATATGCGCCCCGGTACCTACTGGAATGAGAACCAGATGGGGACCAACTCTATCGCATTGGCCCTTAACGAGGCGATGCCGGTCCGTGTTCCTGGTGCATTGCACTATCTTGAAGCCTTGCACAGCCTTAATGATGTTGCTGCCCCTATTCACGATGTGAGTGGCCGGGTTATTGGTGTGTTGGCTGTGGTGGCGATGCCCGATATGCTTTATCCTCTGGACCGCTCATTAGTTATGGCATCCGCCCGTGCGATTGAGAATCACTTGCAAACGGATATGTATTACCATGATGTTAATCGCCGTATGACCGAGTTGAATAGTTTGCTCACCGCTATCTCAGAAGGTATTATCTCTTGGAATGCCGACGGTGTAATTATGCATATTAACGCCCGTGCTGGTGAAATCTTAGGGCTTAAGCCCCGGACTGTCCAGGGGCGTCCTATGGTAGATATTTTGGGTTTACCGTCAAGTGTGCAAAATGCTATCAATGCGCGGCAATCTCTTCAGGATGTTGAGGCTTCATTACGAGTTGATGGCCGAATGGTGGAATGTCTTATCAGTATCCGGCCTATTACTCAAGTTGCTGAGGCATCTGTCGGGTATCTATTGAGCCTCCAGCCTATCCAACAGGTGCGGCGTCTGGTTAACCGGATGGTGGGGGCACATGTCTATGTGACCCTTGGCGAGGCGTTGATTCGCACTGAAGCGACCTCAGAGGTTTGGGAACAGGTAAAGTTGGCCGCGCGCGGGACTTCACCGGTGCTATTGCGGGGTGAGTCAGGTGTGGGCAAGACGACAATTGCCAGGGCTATTCATAATGAGGGCAATCGCAGTTCTGGCCCTTTTATTTCCATTAACTGTACGACTCTACCTCATGAACTTATGATCAGTGAGTTTTTGGGATATGAGGGGGGGGCTTTTAGTGGTGCTTTGGAGCAGGGTCGGCCTAGTAAATTTGAGATGGCTGATGGGGGGACCCTTTTCCTGGATGAGGTGGAGGGGTTGACCCTTAAAATGCAGGCCGCTTTGTTACAGGTCATTGAGACCGGGGTGGTGATGCGTCTTGGTGCAACCCGGCCTATTCCCGTAAATGTGCGGATTATTGCAGCTACATCCGTTGATTTGATTGAGAAGGTCAGCGCGGGGCACTTTCGCCGTGATTTATACTATTATCTCAGTGCGTACACAATTGTGATCCCCCCGCTACGCGAGCGGGTTGAGGATATCCAGTTCCTGAGCCAGCGTTTCCTCAACCGGTATAGCCACCAACACGGGCGACAATTGCGTATTTCGCGTTCCGCTATGACCTTGATGCAGCGTTATCCGTGGCCGGGAAATGTCCG
>JAFGKB010000093.1 GCA_016928755.1 Anaerolineae bacterium
CGCTATCCGCAGAATAACCACGGGCTGTCCACTTTATCGCTCTCTGTTGGGTCAGGTGAGTTCTTATTGGTTAACGGCCCATCCGGTTGTGGAAAGAGCACGCTGGCCCGTTGTATCACGGGCCTGATCCCGCATCTCTATCACGGTACATTGGAAGGTCAGGTCTGGCTCGATGGCCTTTGTAATGCAGATACTCCACTGTGGCAACTGGCCGAGCATGCCGGGATGGTCTTCCAAAATCCATCCGCGCAGATGTTGGCCTCTTCGGTTGCGGAGGAGATCATCTTTGGGTTGGAGAATCTGGGCTTGCCGCGAGATGAGGTGGGGATAAGGCTTGACGCCATATTGGAGCGTTTTAGCCTCTCCAGGATGCGCGACAAGATACCTCAATGGCTCTCCGGCGGTGAGCAGCAGAAAGTCGCGCTGGCGGCCATTATGGCCCGGCGTCCGGCGGTGCTGGTTTTGGATGAACCGCTCTCTATGCTGGATGTGACGGCGGCGACCGAACTGGTAACACATTTGCGGGAGTTGTCCCGTGCCGGTACTTCAGTCATCGTCTGTGAACATCGCGCCGAGTATCTGGCGGACTTTTCTGAATTGCGTCATGTGGAACTACATGGACAGGCTGTGGAGGTGGATCCAGATACCTGCCTCCCACCTGTAGACCTGGGACTCAATCAATTTGAGCTGGTTGTGGAAGATTTATCCGTAAATCTGGGCGGGCGGGATGTGCTGCACCAGCTTAATCTTCAGGCCAAGGGCGGTACATTGCTGGCTATAGTGGGGCGCAACGGCGTAGGCAAGACAACGCTGTTACGTGCGCTGGCCGGTTTACAGGCCCACGAGGGCCGGGTGAGAGTCAATGGTGATACCCCGGACCTGGGCATCGTGTTCCAAAATGCCGATTTGCAATTGTTCAATGCTTCGGTGCGGGATGAGGTTTTGTACCGGGTGGCTGACCCGGATATGAGTTGGTATGACTATCTGTTGGATGCTTTGGGTCTGAGGCGTTATGAGGATGTGCCGCCGCTCTTGTTAAGTGAGGGTGAGAAGAAACGCCTGGCCCTGGCGACTATATTGATGCGCCGTCCTAAGCACGGTGTCTTGTTAGATGAGCCGTCGCTGGGGCAGGACATTGTGCATAAGACGGTATTGGTGCGTTTGGCCCGGCGGCTTGTTGAGGCCGGCCAGTTGGTGATTATCACCACCCACGACCTGGAATTGGCAGCCCAGGCCGACCGTATCCTCTTGTTGGGGCGTGATGGCTGGGTGGCCGATGGCCCACCGGCCCAGGTGATGCGGGATTCTGCCGCGTGGGAGCAGATTGGACTCTATGTGCCTCATTGGGTGGAGGTTCCCGGTGGCTAAGCGTAAGGGGCCACTCCTGGTTAATGACTCCCCGCTGCGGAAGGCTGACCCGCGCACTAAGCTTGCACTGTGCCTGGGCCTTTCATTGACAGTGATGCTTCCCTTGGAAAAGTTGTTCGTGGCTACGGTGGCCTACGCCTTACTGTTGTTATGGGCACGGTTGTTCCGGTCTGCTGTTGAGCAAATCTGGCGGATCCGTTTTTTGTTGTTGGGACTCTTTATTGTGGATTGGTTGGTGGTCTCTCCCTACCTGGCAATGGTGGTCACACTCCGCTTAATATTTCTCACCAACGCTTTCACCTTGTTTTTCGCCACGACTACGCCGGGCGAATTGCGGTTGGCGTTGGAGTGGCTGCGTTTGCCCTATCCCTATGCCTTTAGCTTGAGCCTGGCTTTCCAAAGTCTGGACCTCCTGGATTCTGAGTGGCGTGCTATCCTGGAGGCCCAACAATCCCGTGGTGCCTGGCACAAACCAGGTGGGGGGCTGCGTGAACTTATCAAGCAGATCGGTAATCTGGTCGCGATTTCTGTACCGGCTGTTGTTTTGACGGCCAAGCGGGCGTGGGGGATGACCGAAGCGGCGTATGCGCGGGGTTTTGATTCGCCACACCGCACTTCTTATCATGAATTGACAATGGGACGTTTGGATTGGATTTTGTTGGCCGGCTCGTTAGCCGGCTCGGTGGCATTGTTGTTGTGGCGTTAAGTGTTATTTAGGAGGTTTTTATGGAACAGAAGACACGGATTTTAATCGCAGTTGTTATTTTGCTCTTGATGGTGGGGATTATGGTGGGAGTTGATGCTTTCCGGGGCCGTAATACTACGATGCCCTCCGAGGGGGGGGACGTTGAACTTCTCGCCGGGAGTATTCCTATCTATGTAGATGGGGAATTCGTGGCCGCCTTTGTCCCTTCGGACCTGGAAAAGCTGGAAGGAGCGAGTTTTGTAGATGATGAAGAGGGCAAGACTCAAGAGGGTTGGCTGCTGCGAGATGTGTTGGGACTTTATCTGAGTGCGGATGAGCTAGCACCAGGTATGGCTATTACGGTGAGCAGCAGCAGCCGCGAGAAATCGGTAACATTGACCTGGGGGGAGATTGCCGAACCGGAGAACTTTGTGATGTTCGACCTTTCGGGCCGGGGAACGCTTAAGTTGGTCTCGAAACTAGAGGGGTTTGATACCCGTGATGACTGGGTCCAGGATGTGGATCAGATTGAGGTAGCTGCACAATGAAGAAGCAGCCGTACTTTACCACCTTTGAGTTAATTATGCTCGCGCTCTTTTCCGCGCTGGTGGTGGTCGCCAAGATTGCATTGCGTATGCCTTTACAGTTATCGGGCCACTCTGGTATCTTCTGGATGGCTCTGGTGGTGGCCGCTGCCGGCATTGTGCCCAAACGTGGTGCGGCTTCGCTGGTGGGGCTTACCTCGGGAATTTTGGCCGCTTTTCTCGGTATGGGAGACTTGGGTGCTCTCAATACATTCCTGTCCTATACGGTTATCGGGATCGGCTCTGACCTGATCTTGTGGCTGCTGGGCGGTGATCCTGAAAACCTGGTGGTGGCCGGCCTGGTGGGGACTATTGGCCATACCTGCAAGTTCCTGGTGAAATGGGCTTTAGGAACACTTACCGGTGCCCCGGTGGGTTTTGTGGCGCTGGGCTTGGTGCGGGCCGTTGTGGGTTATATTGTCTTTGGTGCCCTTGGTGGTATTCTAGGGGCATTGACCCTGCGCGCACTGCGCAAGGCCGGCTTCTTCGCTTATTTAGCGGAAAAGAAATAGGAAGGATAGGGATAATTATGAATTTACCGGGAAAGATTATTGACAATACCCATACATTAACACCGGGTGCACCGAATTACGCACCCAGGGAAGCTTTCTCAATGACGCCTTATGGCATTTTTGAGAGAGATGGCTATGTTGGTTACCGGCTGACCGTAGAGGAACACTTTGGCACACATATAGACGCCCCTTTGCATTTCCTGGGAGTGGGCCACATCACGGTTGATGAACTGCCTGTTGAAAGCCTTATCGGGCCGGTGGTGGTGGTTGATGTGCGTGATAAGGCCGGGCAGGATGCGGATTACCAGTTAGCCGTCAGCGACCTGCTGGATTGGGAGGCGCGCTACGGTCAAATTCCCGCTGGTGCTATCGTGGTGATGTTCTCCGGCTGGCAAGACCGCTGGCATAGTCCCGGTGATTACGTGAATGTATCAGATGGCGTGCACCATTTCCCCGGCTTTTCCGTGGATGCTGTGAACTGGCTTTTATCTAATCGTGATATTAAGGGGATTGGCCTGGATACATTGAGTTTCGATCACGGCCCCTCGGAGAGTTATCCGGTGCATAAGGCGTTATTTGGGGGTAATAAATGGGGATTGGAAAACCTCTGTAACTTGGATAAAGTCCCCCCGCGTGGCGGCGTTATGGTTATCGGCCCGCTAAAGCATGCCGGCGGTTCCGGTGGCCCGGCACGGGTATATACCTTTTTGGATTGAGCCTTCGTTTGTAGGGCTGCGCCTCTAATACTCGTCTTGGACTGTCAAGTCCAAGACCTCTCAATTTGAACACGGATTGGATAGATGGAACGGATAGGGAAGGATTTTTAAGATTTTGGACGGGATTTTTAGAACACGGATTTGATGGATGGAATAATGGATTAAGCCTGGCGATTGAAATCGCGGCTAGGGGGCTGAAGCCGGGCATCCCCCTTCGGGGATGCAGGACGCTTTCTACTTGCTCTAAGCCCCC
>JAFGKB010000094.1 GCA_016928755.1 Anaerolineae bacterium
AAAGAATCCCCCAATCAGCATTTGCTGGTTGGGGGATTTTTCATTATATAGGGCTAATCAGACACCATCCCTTTTCTGTTTTAGTCTTGTTGTAATTTCCCCATAGTTGACCATTTTGTGACACATATACCATTCCATTGTGACCCGCCGCCGGTAACCTATAGTTGTTTAGGCCGTAATGGCAGTCTTATACATTTTATCAGTCTTGAATATTAAGCTATCGTTATCTCGGATTTGCCGTGATGGGGCAGTCGGGGTTACAATAGGGAGAAATAAATTTTAAGTCAGGGGCAAAGGGAATCTATGGCAAAAATCCTGTTAGTTGAAGATGAGCACAATCTTTCCAATGTGATTCGCACGCACCTGGAGGAACAGGGGCATACTGTGAAACAGGTCTTCGATGGTCTGGCAGCTTTGGATGCTGTCGCCAGCATCACCCCTGATCTAATTATTCTCGACATTATGCTACCGGGCATAGATGGCCTGGAAGTCTGCCGCCGGGTACGGGAGACCTCTATTGTGCCGATTCTGATGCTCACCGCGCGGGTTGAGGAGATTGACCGGGTACTGGGCTTGGAGTCCGGCGCCGATGACTATGTGACGAAGCCTTTCAGTATGTATGAACTCAAAGCGCGGGTGCGGGCATTGCTGCGCCGCATGGAAATGATGCAACCGGCCACTGCCGCTCTTGCTGAACCGGCGGTGTTTACCGAGGCCGGGGTGACCCTTGATCCGGCATCTTACGAAGCTACATTAGACGGGCAACTCCTGGACTTAACTCCCAAGGAGTTCGCGTTGCTCTATCTGCTTCTGCGTTATCCGGGCCGGGTTTTCAGCCGCGCCTACCTACTTGATGAAATCTGGGACTACGCGCCGGAATCCTATGACCGCACTGTGGATACTCACGTTTACCGGCTGCGCCAGAAGCTAGGGGTTGAATGTGAGGTCGCGCAGCGGATAGTGGCGGTGCGCGGTGTTGGTTACAAATTTGAACGGGGCTGACAATGTTAGACAAAGTACGTAACTGGATCTCCGCGCGTTTATGGCACCGGTTGATGTTCAGTAATCTGATCGTTATCCTTGGTGGCTACCTGTTGTTGCTTGTGGGGCTGTCGGCTATCATATCCTTTAGCAGTGATTCATCGTCTTCCCCTTTGTCTCGCGATGCCGGATTGGCTGCGCGTGCTTTTGCGTATACTGCGGAATGGCTCATGGACCATGAGCATGCCGAACAATTACCCTTATTCATAGAAATGGTGTTGGAAGAGAGGGTGGCTTTAACACTCCCGGCTTTTAAGGGTCTCTGGATACAAATCCAACAGGGAATTTTGGAACTTCCAGAACAGTGGACTGAGCGTGTGACGTGTGTGGTTATATTGGATACCGCCGGTGTGGAATTGGCCCGGTACGGCGAATGCCAGACCCGTGACTCTGCAACTTGGAATGAACTTGTCGTGCTGGCGCAAGAGCGTGATATTGATTCAGACCAACTTAGCCGGATGTTTCCCCTGGATCAAGGTGGCTTGTTATTGGGGACTGCCGGTATTTGGGGAGCGGATGATAACATGCTCGGCGTCGCTGTTGTGGAGATGTATCCTTCAGTGCGTGCCGATACTTCTCCTACATTATTGAGCGGGACATTAAATTTCATACTCTTAATGGCTGTTGCCTTGTTGTTGCTCGGCTTGCCCGTTATGGCATTGGCTTTGAGCCTGGCCTTGCTGTCCGGCGTCATCACATCGCGTAAACTGGTGCGCCGCTTGCACAGCCTTGAAGAGACCGCCCAGGCGATGGCTGCCGGCGATCTCTCCCTGCGGGTTGCCGACACTTCACCGGATGAGATCGGACAAGTCGGCCTTGCCTTTAACCAGATGGCGGTGCAGCTTGAGGGTACCTTAGCTGCCCTTGAAGAGGAGAAGTCCCAGGTCGAGGCATTATTACAAGCGCGCCGTGACATGTTCGCCAATATCTCCCACGATTTACGCACGCCGGTCGCTACCCTTTCCGCCTATTTGGAAACCCTGGCACTCCATCCTGGACGCCTGGAAGAATACCTTGGAATTCTAAATGCCGAGACCGCGCGTGTTTCCCGCTTAATTGACGACCTCTTTGAACTCTCCCGCCTGGATGCCCACGAGCTGCAACTCAACCTGGCCCCGGTAGCCTTGGCTGGCGTGATCCAGAAGATTGTGGATGGATATGAGAAGCTCGCCTGGTCACAGAAGCGCATTGTCCTGGCATATGAGGGCGCATCTGAGCTGCCCCCGGTTATGGCCGATGTGCAGCGCGTGGAGCAAATCCTGGTTAACTTGATCATTAATGCCCTGCGTTATACCCCGGAAGGCGGTATTATCACGGTGGAGACATCCGCGTTGCCTGGCGCGGTCCAGGTCTCGGTGACGGATACCGGGGTTGGCATCCCGCCGGAAGACCTGCCCCATATCTTCGAACGCTTCTATCGCGGCGACCGGGCGCGCACAAGTCCCGGCGATGGTGCCGGCAGTGGCAGCGGCCTGGGTCTGGCCATCGTCAAAGGGCTGCTGGATGCGATGGGCGGCTCCATCACCGCCGCCAGCCAACCCGGTGAGGGCACTTGCATCCGCTTCCAATTGCCGGTGGTGGGGTAGAGGGTTCTGGGTGTGCAAATCGTACTACGTTAATTTGCAAATAACGTATTTTCGTAGTATAATTTATATATCTTGAAGTATAGAGGTGTCAGGTAGTGGAGTTAAATTATGCACAGAATCAAGGTATGGTACTTCTCAACCATGTTGTGAGGACTATTGGGCCAATTTTTACGATAGACCAAGCTCGGGAGTTAGTGCCAAACTTAGGGATTATGCCGCAGCGTGTCGCAGGTGTTTTGAGCCAGTTGGCAAGATCAGGATGGCTGGCACGTATTAAGCGTGGCGTTTACACGGTACAGTCTCCAACTTTGGGCACTGAAATTCATCCCTATGCTATAGCGGATGCTTTAGTTGAACCAGTGGCAATTAGTCATTGGTCAGCTTTAGCCTATCATGGATTGACTGAGCAGATTCCACCAATGATTCAAGCTTCTACACCGAGTACCGTAGTAACACCAGAGATGCGGTCTGGTCAGGCTTACAGTCCGCGCGGGCGCGCTGCATGGCGGGTATTGGGGTGGGAGTTTGAGTTTGTCCAGGTAAAGCGCTCTCATTTCTTCGGTTTCCAACAACAATGGGTTAGCCAGTGGCACAGAGTGAGGATTACTGATTTAGAACGCACTATATTGGACATGGTTGCGTCACCCCATATTTTTGGTTCGCTGCGTTTTAGTATTGAAACTTGTGAGATGCATTTGGGGCGTCTTGACTTGGATAAGTTAGTTGCCTATGCGTTGCAGTATGCTGTTGGCGCAGTTATTAAGCGTTTGGGATGGATTTTGGAAACTTTGGGTGTATCTGATATGTCTATCGCGCCCTTGCAAACTTATTCTACACAATCTTACTATATTTTGGACCCCACTGGTCCATCTAAGGGAACGGTTATAGCGCGTTGGAATCTGTACCATAATCTGTAGCTGGAGGTGTTATGTTATGCCTACTGTTGATCAGATGTTGCGTGAAGTTTCTCAGATAAATAGGGGTATACCTTTCTGGATACTAGAAAAAGATTATGCGCTTAGTTATCTTCTTGCTGGAATGGCTACGGTTCCAGTATTAAATGCTAGCTTGGTTTTGAAAGGTGGCACAGCATTAAGGAAATTCTATTTCTCAGATTACCGTTTCTCTGAAGATTTGGATTTTTCAAGTTATCCAGGAATGCAATTATCACATATAGAAGCTGTTATGCAGGAAGCTGTATATCAAATGACTCAATTGTTGCAGACAGTTGGTCCATTTGATGCACAAATGGAGAGACTCACTTTACGGGGTCTACACCCAGGAGGGCAGGATGCCTTTATTGTGCGTGTCCGTTTCCCTTCACATCGTGAACCATTATGTCGTCTTAAAGTTGAGATAACTCATGATGAAATTATCATGTTGCCATCTTTAAAACGTTCACTATTGCATTGTTATTCTGAATTACCGCCTGTTGCACAGTGGCATTGCTACGCCTTAGAGGAGGTTGTGGCTGAAAAACTGCGAGCTGTATTG
>JAFGKB010000095.1 GCA_016928755.1 Anaerolineae bacterium
ACAAAATCATCCAAGCCAGTGATAGCCGGCCAGCCAATTCCACCTGCCGCAAGAGACTGTTCTACTAGAACCGGAAATTGTTCCGGTATTTCTCTGGAACCAACCATAACTGTATCGCCAACAATTAGCCGGGGCACACCCTGACGATTATCGGGGATGTTAAAAACTTCTGTTGATTCCTCGTACAGTACCTGCCCATCAGGGGTAGAGGCGTCAATTTCCAAGATATCCAATTGCTCACCATATTGTTCTTTTAGGGGAGGAAATATCTCGGTCCGCACCAAATGACAGTGGCCACAACTAGGAGAATAGAAGAAAACAGCCCGCACTACAGGTTCCTGTCCCAATGCAGGTTGGATCATATTAGGTAATGTAAAGCAGAGTACTAAACAGAGAAGCAAAAATGCTCCAACTCTTATTTTCATATAGCTCCACTCCTGTTATTTTTTGCATACTATAACACAGCAAGGGACAAAGACAAACAGGGAGGAAAATTCAGTATTTGGCGAGAGCCTCCAGATCAATTAATGTCAAAGTATCTCCAGGTTGCATTCCATAAGACTCACGAAGAGACTTAGGTATAGTTATAATACCCCGCTTAGCCAATTGTAAGTTAATGCTTGACATCACAAACCTCCTGTTTAACATCTTATCTGATTATCAGTATATCAGATGAGATGCACAAAATTAATTCTAAGAACAAGGCAAATATTTATGATAATATTGAGTACTGTAAGATACAGCCAATAGGGTATAATATCAATATAATCAAATAACGTGCCCAATCCTACATATGCCAGATACTCATAATCTGGTACAGTCACCTTCTGGATGACCAGCTAGCCGTAGCCCATTATATTATGAGGGAGATGATTCCTATGAAAGATCATGAGTTAGAAGAGCTGCTATTAGATATGGAGTCAGACCGTGTTGAGCGCAAAGCAGCACTCTCCGATCCCAAACGGATTCAACAAGCAATCTGTGCTTTTGCCAATGATTTACCTAATCACCAAAAACCAGGCGTCGTTTTCATCGGTATTCATGATGACGGGCAATGTGCAAACTTATCAATTACTGATGATTTGCTATTACGCTTAGCAGATATGAGATCAAATGGTAATATCTTGCCTTTACCTATGATGAAAGTACAGAAAAAAGAGATATTAGGATGCAAGTTAGCCGTAGTTATCGTGGAACCGTCTTATGCTCCCCCGGTACGTTATCAAGGCAGAGTTTGGATCCGCGTAGGCCCACGCCGCGCAGTTGCCAGCATAGAGGAAGAACGTCGTCTCAGTGAAAAACGCCGGGCAGGAGATTTACCCTTCGATTTAAGACTTATACATACAGCAAGTTTGAACGATTTGGATTGCGACTTATTCCAACGAACTTATTTGCCTTCAGCTTTATCACCAGAGATTATAGAACAAAATCAACGACCTTTAGAAGCACAACTAACATCCTTACGTTTTGCAATGCAGAGCACTGACATTCATCCTACGGTTATGGGTATCTTAGTAGTGGGTCAAAATCCCACATACTTTCTACCCGGCGCCTATGTGCAGTTCTTACGAATTGCTGGTACAGAACTTGGTGATCCTATTCAAGATCAGAAGGAAATCTATGGTCCTTTACCTAGATTTCTCCGAAGATTGGATGAAATATTCGAAGCTCACATTTCTGTAGCCTTAGACATTAGCGGTGGCGTTGTTGATACACAACACCCTGATTACCCCATTGTAGCTTTGCAACAGTTGGCACGCAACGCCGTGTTGCATCGCACTTATGAGGGGACACATGCACCAGTACGTATTACGTGGTTTGATGACCGAATCGAGATCTATAATCCCGGCGGCCCTTATGGGCAAGTCACTGCTGAAAACTTCGGCAACCCAGGGGTAACCGATTACCGAAATCCGCATTTAGCAGAAGCAATGAAGAATCTAGGATATGTCCAAAAATTTGGTGTGGGAATTTCGCTTGCCCGTCGGGAGATGGAGAAAAACAATAACCCACCTCCAGAGTTTACAATTCCCCCAGATCAAAACCACGTTTTAGTTACGTTGAGGAGACGACTATGAGTCCATCATATTACACATTCTTCAATGACGAAGATAATATACAAAGTACTAATGTGCCAATTATCGCATTCTTCAACAACAAGGGTGGCGTGGGAAAAACTTCATTAGTATATCATTTAGCATGGATGTATGCCGACTTAGGTTATAACGTTTTGGCCGCGGACCTAGATCCTCAAGCTAATCTGACATCAGCTTTTCTGGATGAAGAGCGACTGGTTCAATTATGGGTTGAGGGACAGGAAAAACATACTATTTACAATTTTTTACGTCCGTTAATCCGGGGAATAGGAGATATAGCGCCCCCAGTAGTTGAACAGGTTGATGATATGCTAGGCGTACTCGCCGGGGATCTGGAGCTTTCCAAATTCGAGGATCAACTTTCCGAAGTTTGGCCCAAATGTATGGACGGAGATGAACGCGCGTTCCGTGTAATGTCAGCGTTTTGGCGGATTCTAGTTAAAGCTGCTGAACAGGAAAAAGCAGATTTGATCTTGATGGATCTTGGTCCAAACTTAGGAGCTATTAACCGTGCAGCCCTTATTTCAGCAGATTATGTCGTCATACCTCTAGCCCCGGACCTATTCTCTCTACAAGGTTTACGTAACCTAGGGCCAACATTACGAGACTGGAGAAAGCGCTGGAACGACCGTCTCAAACGCAATCCAGCGAAGGCTTTGGCTTTACCACGAGGGACTATGAAACCAGAAGGTTACATCCTATTGCAACATTCAGTACGGTTAGACCGCCCGGTGAAAGCCTATGAGCGTTGGATTGCCCGTATCCCAGACGTTTACCGACAACAAATCCTAGATAAACCAACACCAAATAGTCCATCAGTATACAATGATCCACACTGCTTGGCTCTAATCAAGCATTACCGTGGACTAATGCCGATGGCCCAAGAAGCACGCAAACCAATTTTCCATCTTAAACCTGCCGATGGAGCTATTGGGTCTCATTACAACGCAGTACAGCAAGTGTACAGAGATTTTCACAAATTAGCTCAAGAATTAGCTCAAAGGATTGGCCTTAATAGCCACTCGACAACATAAGTCTAAATCATACCACGCAGCTAAGAACCGGTATTCTCAAAATAATATGGGTTTCGGTTTCGCCAATGGGGACAAAGCCCAGACGTTGGTATAAGCGCGGGGCGGGGTTGATAAGGGTAAGATTAAGGTGCAATGCACTTAAGAAAGTGCAATGCACCGATTTGCAAGGCAAGTTAGCAACTTACCCTACATAAGCGGCAAGTTAGCAACTTACCCTACATGAGGATTTGGGTGGCCCAAGCAGCGGCGCGGTCGAGTTCACCATCTTTTAGCGGGCCTTCGGAATCTTTAACGAAGAAGCCCTCCGGCGTTACACCCTGCGCCCCACCCTTTCTCTGAAGCTTTTTGGCGATTGGCTCAGCCGCATAGCCGAATATCTTAACCAGGAAACTCAGAATAGCGGAGTTTGTCTCCGCTACGGCAATGCGGGTATCAAATGCAGCGACTTTAACGCCGGTGAGAGACCCAGAAGGGATGCCTTTCAAAAAGTCTTTAATCGCCGGTGTAGGACTGAAGGCCCGTGTAGGAGAACCAACAATCAGATATGATAAGCCCGCCAATTGTTCCGGCTGGACATCTGTTACTTTGAGCACCAGGGCATCTACTTGGGAGCCAAGTGCTTCGCCCATTGTCTGGGCTACTTTTTCCGTATTGCCAAAGACGGAATCATAAATCACTAATGCTTTCATAATTTTCCCCTCTCAAGATCATAAACAACTCCGACAAGACCGCCAGCAGAGGCAATCCAACATCAAATAACAAGAATAGCAAGTATGCCAGACTTTGTTGCGCTTTTCATATTTATCCGCCGGGGCTTATGGAACCGGCGGCCATGAATGAGAAGATTAAGACATCTTGTATAAAGTGAATAAACCAAGCCCAGAAGAAGCCCCGTGTTTCCAGCATAGCTTTCCCCAACATCCACCCCAGGAATGTGGACATAATGACACCGATCACACCATAAGGTACACCGAAATAATGCCCTAGGCCAAAAAAGAGGGCTGTATTCCACAATGCCTGCTGCGGACCAATCACCGGCGCTAATCCAGCCAATAAAGAGGCGCGATAGGTCATCTCTTCATTGAAGGCGTTCATCGCAGCAAAGAGTAAGACCGCCGGGAAAGCCGGTGCCGCACGGATGAATGATGATAAAGAAGGACGCCCCCCGAGGAACAAGAAGACTAATAAACCTAAACCAATGTAGATTGAGAATTGCCTCCCAAAGCTAGTCCACGGTTCAGGTTCATGGAATCCCAACCAGTGAACAGGTGTAATCGGGGCATCTAATTCACCACGAACCAGGAAAAAGTCTTCCCGGCGATAGTGTAAAGCAAGTAATGCGCCGATGACCAACAGGGAAACAAACAACCGGCCCAATTGTATACCCATCATATTGCGGGTGAAGGGAGCATTCGCACCACCAAATAAGCCAGTCCAAAATGCAGAAGTAGTCAGGTAGGAGACAAGTTCTTCGCTGATAAAGACCGCCAGCAAAATTAGGATGAAATTACGTACGGGAGTAAGGGATTTCCAAAGGAATGCGGCCAAAGCCAATATAACGAGAAGTCCTATTTTAGCCCGGCCTAACCAGAATGGCGCGCCGCCGGCAAGTTCATGGAGAAGCGCGTTCGGCAGAGTACTGACACACAACATAATACCCCATGCCATTACAGTCACGGAACGATTTGGAGCAGTCAATTCTTTGATCATTATATACCTCAGATATGCTATAAGTTTAAGGCTAATTTTACCATTTGAACTATTTGGAAGCAAATTATGGAGCACCCGCGAAGAAGACATCGCCAAGGTCTATTGAGGAGCTCCTCCCATCTTAAGACTCCGTAAAATCAGGTTTTAACTACACGAGTCCTAAATTCCACAGATAAATACGAAGATGAGTTTAACCAATACTTAATATTCAGCGCGGTTGAACTGCCACAAAGCAATACTGACAAATAGTGTACACCAAATAGCCGTCATAACCAGAGGCAATGTTAGCGAGAATGGTAGAGATTCACCAGCAGCAAATGCCGGTAACACACCGGGAAATACCCACGGCGTAACCAAGGAGAGTTTTCCCAGGAATCCCGGCAGTACTAGGCCGCCAAACAATGTCCCCATCGCACCACCTAATAGTTGGCCGCGTTGATCAACAAATGTGCTTAACATTAAGGTTAATGCCAGGTAAAACAAGGTATGTAACAATAGCCCTAACACGCTAACCAGATATGATGACAACAGGATAAGTGATCCCTGATTAGCCCAAGAGAACAAACCATATGCGATGGCACAAGGTATGATAATCATGGTCACCAAGATACCACCAAAACTGGCGATAAACTTGGAGAGTATGTAGGCAGTGCGTGAGACTGGCTTAGTAAGAATCCACTCGGCAACACCGGACTGGCGTTCCCCAAGGAGCAGGTCCTGGGCTAAGACAATCACCCCGGCAGCCAGGAACAACGGCCCAAGTTGGAAGACGGCTTGCAACCCCATAAGTATGAAGTCCTTATCTGCGACGTTTTGCGCAGGGTCCATTTCAACAGCGATGGGGAGTGCAAATAGAACTAGTGCCAATAAGCCATCTATAACCACGGTCCATAAAAGCGGTTGTATCCACCAGCGGCGGGTGCCCCACCAAGCATGATTTTCCTTACGGAGCAAGTTGGTAAAACCACTGCGCCAGCCACGCAACGGGATGCGTTGGAGTTCACTACTTTTTATCATCTATGCACCCTCCACAATATTCATAAAGATCTCTTCCAGTTCGTATTTTTTCTGGTTGAAGCCAGTTACAATAAGCCGTTCATCGGATAAAATCTGCCGGAGCAAATGCTCTTTAGCAGCCTGTTCGTCAGTTACGCTAATTTGCCATGTTGTTGTGCCGTTATGGTGCAGCCTATCCACCTGAGAAACCCAGGGGAGCTTTACAATACGGGCATGAGCACTATCAATGTCAGCCCCTTCTAACGTAACAGTATAGACCATCTGGTCTCCACCATTGAGTAATTGCTCGATAGGACCTTGGGCCACCAATTGCCCGTGGTTGAGGATGGCTACGGTATCACTGACCTGCTGGACATCATCAAGAATGTGGGTCGAGTAAAAAATAGTGGTACGTTCCCGTAAACGTTCCATCACGGCCAATACATCGCGCCGTCCAAGCGGGTCCAACGCCGCAGCCGGCTCATCCAGGATGAGAAGTTCCGGGTCGTTAATCTGCGCTAGAGCCAGACCTAGTCTCTGCCGTTCACCGCCAGAGAAGCCCTTGACAGGACGGTCAGCTTTATCGGCAAGGCCTACAAGGTCAAGCATATCATCAATCCGTTGTTCAATTTTGGTATCTGGTCCACTGAAGAAGAAATGGGCCGTAAAACGCAGCGTCTCACGGGCCGTCATGCTGTCGATGAAGTGCGGTTGCTGTGGTAAATAACCAATACGGGCACGGATAGACAAGCTTTCCTGGGTAATGTTATGGCCCAAGATTGTACCGGAACCACCGGTAGGCCGGATAAGGCCCAATAATAGCTTCATAGTGGTGGTTTTTCCGGCCCCATTAGGCCCAAGGAACCCGAAGATTGAATTTGCCGGCACCGCTAAATCCAGTGATTTGAGCACCGAGACGTTTTTGTAAGTCTTGGATAGGCTATGTGTCTCTATAGCCAATAGATGAGTCATTGTATATACGCTCCCTAATAGTTTGGTTTGAACTGATCCCCACTCGACAGGGTATATTTAGGATTTTTTATAGTTGTTAAATTCTATCATAAGAATATCGTATAAGTATGATTTTGTCTCTGGGCAGGTGGACTGATTTGGACCTAGCCATTAGGACTAATTTCGGTTGGAGAGGTTAGATTCCTCAGCTTCGTTCGGAATGACGGGGAGTGAGGCGAGATTCCTCAGCTTCGTTCGGAATGACGGGGTGGCAAGGCGAGATTCCTCAACTTCGTTCGGAATGACGGGGTGGCAAGGCAAGATTCCTCAGCTTTGTTCGGAATGACGGGGTGGCAAGGCGAGATTCCTCAGCTTCGTTCGGAATGACGGGGTGGCAAGGCAAGATTCCTCAGCTTTGTTCGGAATGACGGGGTGGCAAGGCAAGATTCCTCAGCTTCGTTCGGAATGACGGGGTGGCAAGGCAAGATTCCTCAGCTTCGTTCG
>JAFGKB010000096.1 GCA_016928755.1 Anaerolineae bacterium
ATAAAATCGTGGTCTTCCTCGTCAGTGCTGAAGCCCTCTACTACCCCACCGAAAAATACTGAGTAAGGCTCTTCATTGAGACCTAATGGAGTGGGGTTACGGAAGATATAGGCTTTCCCGTTCTCATCAAGAAAGCTAATGGATAAGGTTGCGCTCCGGTTGAGCAAAAACTCTATTTTGGCTAAGTCCTCACGGCCATCAGCATTGGGTGTAATTCTCTGGGGTTCTACTGAGACATCTTCCAATAATGGCTTCTGCCCGCAGGCAGTCAGAGCCAGCAAGCCGACCATAATAAGTAAGATGTATCGCGGAACTTTCATTAGCTTTTCTCCTAATCTGTAGGTTTCTTTTCTGACACTCAATTTAGGAAACGAGTGTACCAGAATTAGGAGAAGAGTCAATTTTTTAAGCCTTTAGTGGATGACTTGGGTTGCGGCGTATAAAATCTATCACATCGTGGGCTATATCTTTGGGGATGGCGATAATATCTTCTTTGTCGGCAATCATAATATCCCCAGGATGGATGACGACATTATCAATGACTATGGGAATATCCTGGGCCTCATATTGCAGTTTTCCTTGCGGTAAGTGTTGCTCCTGGTATTGTGCCCAAAAAGGGATCTCCATACGGATGATCTCGGTGGCATCATAAACCCCGCCATTTGTCAGAAAAGCGCGCGCGCCTTTCTCTATGGCGGTTTGGCAGTTAAGCGGACCCATCAGGCCGGCGTTAATACCACTTTGGTCAAGCACACAGAAATCGCCGGCTTGAATATCCTCAAGCCAGGGCGCGGGGCATACCTTGCGTGTATACCACTCTACCCAATCACTATAGGCTATATGCCCACTCGCCGGCTTCGGCCCGGCATAGGGCAGATAGCGGATTGTCTTGGCTATACCTATCACTCGGGTTTGAAATAAGGGTTTGATGTTGGAATCGATGCTTGCCTTGTGGTAGCGCATGATGTGTTGTATGGCTTTGCGGATTTGCGGAACTGTTAAGCCGGCATAAAGCGTAAGTAGTGTCTCTCTCTCTTCTATCAGTTTTTGCATTCCCATTATCTCCTGTGGGTATAGCGCGCCAGGATTAAGTACTGGGACTACAAAAGTCTTCATCCGGCTATATTGATAGCCATTCTTTGAGTGTAGGTGCGATTTAAGACTTTTCTAGTCTGAAGCCTCTTTATTCCGAAACACATGTAAAGTATAGCGTGAGGTTGCATAATCGTCAAAATTGTGTAAAGTAGGGGAATGTAGCTCTACTTTTAGGAGGTAGTTGGAGTCTCCAAGGTAGGTATAATTACATTGCTCCTATAATATTACGCTTAAAGGAGTTGCGGTTATTCAGAAAATGAGTATAATGGACTTTGTGCTGTTTATTCACTCTTGTTATCAGGGGCGGGAATAGAATAGCTTCCTGATCTTGTATATTTGATTATAAACCTTATTAGGCCCAAACCTACCTCAAAATAACATCCCCTGTATTTATGGTGTCCTGATAGATATGTGATGTTTCTCCATTTCTTTTCTTGTATTGGTTGTCGTACGAACTGAATAATTTATTTGATAATTTGAGTGTTATGGTAGGTGAAAGGGGGCTTTTCTAATAAAAATTATCTCTTTCATTGAACCTATTAGGGCATAAGCTAGTATTAAATCTATATGGAGTAGTTTGTTAAGCTGAAGTTATTTAAAAGTATCAATCCTCAAGGGGGAGTAAAAGGGTATTATGGCTGTTGGTATTGATTTAGGCAAACCCACTTCGCAACACTTACTGGAAGTCAGGGATTTAACTACACGCTTTTACACAGAAGATGGCGTTGTTCACGCAGTGAACGGAATCTCATACACACTAGATGAGGGTGAGACTCTCGGTGTAGTCGGTGAGAGTGGCTGTGGCAAAAGCGTGCATGCACTTTCTATGATGCGGTTAATCCCCATACCACCGGGTAAAATTGAGAAGGGTGAAGTCATTTTTAAAGGACGTGATTTACTCAAATTGAGTGAAGAAGAGATGCGTCACATTCGGGGGGCGGAAATTGCGATGATTTTCCAGGACCCGATGACCTCACTAAACCCAGTTTTGACCATTGGTTTTCAGATTACTGAGTCATTGCAATTGCACCAGGGAATGGATAAAGCCCAGTCCCGCGAGCGTGCTCTTGAATTGCTAGATATGGTTGGTATCCCCGAAGCCGCCTTAAGATTGGATGACTATCCTCACCAATTCTCCGGCGGTATGCGTCAGCGTGCTATGATTGCTATGGGGCTATCTTGTAATCCCAGTATCCTGATCGCTGATGAACCTACCACTGCTTTGGATGTAACCATCCAAGCACAGATTGTAGACTTGGTCAAGCGCTTGCAGGATAAATTAGGGATGACGGTTATTTGGATTACCCATGACTTGGGTGTTGTGGCCGGAATGGCTGACCGGGTCAATGTTATGTATGCTGGCAGTATTATTGAGACCGGTCCCGTGAAGTATATTTATGGCGACCCGCATCATCCCTATACATTAGGTTTGTTGGGGTCGTTGCCGAATCCTGAAGGTTCTATGGGGGTACGGCTGTACTCTATCCCCGGTGAACCCCCGGATTTGGTAGGGATGCCCAAAGGGTGCCCTTTTGCTCCACGTTGTACTTTTAAAGTTGAGCGTTGCTTGCACGAAATGCCTATGTTAGAAGAAATTGAGCCGGGGCATTTAGCCGCTTGCTGGGAAAAGGATAGGGTAAGGAGAGTATAATGGGCGTGACTATGGACAACACTAGAGAAATTGCTTTACATGTCGAGGGCTTGAAAAAATACTTCCCGATCCGGCGTGGCATATTTCAATCTCATGTTGGAGATGTGAAAGCGGTTGATGGTGTCAGCTTTGATGTGTATAAAGGTGAGACTTTAGGGTTGGTGGGTGAGAGTGGTTGCGGTAAGACAACTACGGGCCGCACTATTATCCGGCTTTATGAGCCAACTGACGGTAAGGTTATCTTTAAGGGCAAAGACCTGGCGAAGCTCTCAAGTAATGAGATGCGCCACATGCGGAAGAGCATGCAGATGATTTTCCAGGACCCCTATGCTTCTTTGAATCCCCGGATGAGCGTTTTTGGTATTGTCGGTGAGCCGCTGGAAGTTTTCCAATTGGCAAATCGTCAGGAGCGACGGGAGCGCGTTGCCGAGCTACTGGAATTGGTCGGCCTGAATCCGGATTTTATGACCCGCTATCCCCACGAGTTCTCCGGTGGGCAACGGCAACGTATTGGGTTGGCCCGCGCTTTGGCTCTTAATCCTGATTTGGTGGTTTGTGATGAGCCGATTTCCGCATTGGATGTTTCTATCCAGGCTCAGGTTGTTAACTTGTTGGAGGATTTGCAAGATAAGCTTGGTCTTACTTATGTATTTATCGCTCACGATCTGAGTATGGTGCGCCATATCAGTGACCGTGTCGCGGTGATGTATCTTGGTAAGATTGTTGAGCTTACGGATCGTAGTACCCTGTATGCTAATCCGTTACATCCGTATACCCAGGCGTTGCTTTCAGCGGTGCCGGTTCCCGACCCGGTAATAGAAGAGAAACGCCAACGGATTTTATTAGAGGGTGATCTGCCTAGTCCGGCCAATCCGCCTAAGGGGTGTAACTTTAATACCCGTTGTCCCAAGGCGATTGATATTTGTCACGAGGTCGAACCAGAAATGGTTGAGGTACAACCCAATCACTTCTGTGCGTGTCACCTGGTGAAGCCGGTAGGGTAAGCTATAGGTTTATTTGGAGTTCTTGCTGCTATTAGGGCAGACTTAATATTTGATGGGTGTAACTTGTACTATGGAAGGAGGTGATGACTATCGGATACCGCAAGATGAAGTTGCAGAAGATTTTTGATATAAGTCCTAGACCCTTAATTTTTTTGAAGGAGGAGAAAAGTGTCTAAGAAAACATGGTGGAGTGTTCTTGGTTTGCTGGTTATTGCCAGTATGGTTCTGGGGGCCTGTGGTGCTCCTGAGCCTGAAGTTGTTGTCGAGACTGTTGTGGTCACCAAAGAAGTACAGGGTGAAACAGTTGAGGTTGTTGTGACCGCTACCCCCGAGCCAGTGGTTCCTGTGGAGTTCAAGTCTGCTGATCCCTCAACTTTTGTTGTGGCTGCGATCAGTGAGGGTATTGATACCCTTGACCCGGCTTGGAACTACGAGAGCGATGGCGATGACATCATCTTGAATCTTTACGATCAGTTGGTTACCTACGAAGGGCCGAATGCCAGTAAGTTTGTTCCTGCTTTGGCCACCGACTGGACTATTAGCGAAGATGGTATGACTTACGTCTTCAATATTCGTGAGGGCGTGAAGTTCCACAACGGTGCTGACCTGACCCCTGAAGATGTTGCTTATACAATTCAGCGTGGTGTGTTGCAGGGTGGTACCTGGTCCCCGCAATGGTTGTTCACCGAGCCATTCTTTGGCACCGGCATTTACGATATTGCCGAGTTGGTGGACGAGACCGGCGCGTTGGATGACGATCCCGATGGCGTGAAAGCTGCCGACCCCGAAGCTTTGATGGCTGCTTGTGAGCGCGTTATGGACGTTGTCCAATATGATGATGCTGCTGGCACCGTTACTTTTAACCTCAGCCAGTCTTGGGCTCCCTTCTTGGCCACTTTGGCCCAGAGTTGGGGCAGCATCCTGGATAAGGATTGGGCTATTGAGCAGGGTGCCTGGGATGGCGATTGCGCTACCTGGCAGAATTACTACGGTATTACCTCCGAGACCACACCATTGCGTGATAAGACCAATGGTACCGGCCCCTATATGCTTGAGAGCTGGACTCCTGGTGAGGAAAAAGTCTTGGTTGCGAATCCTGATTGGTGGCGTACTGAGCCAACCTTCGAGGGCGGCAAGACGGCTCCCACTATTGAGCGCATTGTTGTTAAGGGCGTAAGCGAGTGGGGAACCCGCTATGCTATGTTGCAGGCCGGTGATGCCGATGGCGCCGACGTGCCACGCGAAAATATTGCTCAGGTTGATCCTATGGTTGGTGAGTGGTGTGAGTACAATGCCGAGACGCTTGGCTTTGATTGTGCTCCTACCGAGAACCCCAATGGACCCCTACGCTTGTTCCGTGGTGCTCCCGCCACAACTCGTACCGATGCGATGTTCGTCTTCGATATCAACGCCGAGGGTGGTAACCCCTATATCGGCAGTGGTGAGTTAGACGGTAATGGTATCCCCACCGACTTCTTCTCAGATGTCCATGTCCGCAAAGCCTTCAACTACTGCTTTGACTGGGATGCTTTCATCGCCGATGCTTTGGCCGGTGAGGCTATTCAGAACGTAGGACCCCTAATCCCCGGTATGGTGGGTTACGATCAGAACGGGCCTATGTACTCCTACGATCCTGCTATGTGTGAAGAAGAACTGAAGTTGGCCTGGGATGGTCAGGTTTGGGAAAATGGTTTCCGTATGCAGGTTGCTTACAATACCGGTAACGTGACCCGCCAGACTGTGGCCCAGATTTTGCAGGCTACCCTGTCTGACATTGACCCCAAGTTCCAGGTCGAGATTATCGGTCTGCCTTGGCCTAGCTTCCTGGCTGCTATTCGTGCTTCTCGTTTGCCCCTGTACATCAGTGGCTGGCAAGAGGACCTGCACGACCCCCACAACTGGGCGCAGCCCTTTATGATCGGTACTTATGCCGCTCGCCAGGTATTACCTGACTGGATGGTTGCAGAGTTCCAGGAACTGGTTAACGCCGGTGTTGCCGCTACTACCGATGAAGAACGTGCTGAGGTTTACAAGCAACTGACCCAATTGGATTACGATTATGCTATCGCTATCCGCTTGGCTGTTGCTACCGGACGTCACTACGAACAGCGTTGGGTTGGTGACTATTACTACAACGCCATTAACGCTTGGACCGGTCGCTATTACTCTATGAGTAAGCAGTAGTCTTGTAGCTAATTAAAACCGCAGGAGAGGGCCTCGGCTCTCTCCTGCATAATCAAAAACTTCTTATCATCAGTAATAACTTCTTGTAAGACATTCAGTGGTTAAGCCTTAATTTTACTTATGTTGTGTCATTTTATATAAATAAAAAATAAAAGAAGTATTTTTGCAGGTTTTTGTATTAACTTGCTTGTGGAGGATATGAATGGTCAATTATATTATTCGTCGCCTTTTAATGGTTCCGTTGCTATTATTTGGTGTAACCGTGCTGATCTTTTTAATGCTCCAGGTTCTTTCACCTGTAGAGCGTTCCGCGCTTTATGTCCGTGATATCCCGCGTAATGAACGTGTGTTGGAAGGTATCATCAAGCGCTATGGTTTAGACCAACCGGTCCACATCCAGTATTGGAAATGGTTGATGGGAACCATTGACCCGCAGACCGGTGATCGCCAAGGGGGGATCCTACGGGGTGAATTTGGGTATTCGCGTACTGCTTCACAACCGGTTGCGGAGATGCTTGCCCGCCGTTTCCCGGCATCCCTGGAGTTAGCTTTGTTGGCTGTGATCCCGGTTATTGCTGGGGGTATCTTATTAGGGGTTGTGGGTGCTGTAAACCACAATAAACCCTTGGATCAGTTTGTGCGTATTTTTGGTATTGTCGGTTGGTCCTTCCCGGATTTTGTATTTGGCCTCTTGTTATTGATGCTCTTTTATGCTAATTTAGGCTGGTTCCCGCCGGGCCGGATTTCCGATTGGGCCAATCAGATTGTCCAATCCCCAGAATTTCACAATTATACACAACTGATTACCATTGACTCATTGTTAAATCTGCGCTTTGATATTTTCTGGGATGCGTTACGCCATTTGATTATGCCGGTGATTACTCTGGCTTATCTGTGGTGGGCTTTGACCTTGCGCGTAACTCGCTCCTCTATGTTAGAGACTTTACGACAAGATTATATTACTACCGCACGTGCCAAGGGGTTAAGTGAGCGGACTGTTATCCGTCGCCACGCTTTGCCTAATGGCTTGATGCCCGTGATTACCTTGGGGGGGAATACGGTAGTCGGGTTATTAAGTGGTGTGGTCATTGTTGAAACGGTCTATAACTACCCTGGTATTGGTTCGGCAGCGGCTGATGCGGCGGTGAACCTCGATGTTATCACTGTTCTGGCTTTTGTATTGCTGAATGGTTTTATCCTGGTAATGGCGAACCTTATTGTAGATATTCTCTATGCCTACATTGACCCGCGCGTGCGCCTGGATTAAGCTGTAACCGGATATTTTTAGAGGAGATTAAGTGTAATGACGAACGAGACAAAACAGACGTTAGTTATTGATGAAGAACAGTTTCTGCCCCGGCGCGAGATGAGCAACTTGGAGCGTTGGTTAGGTACCGATACTTATCGCGCGCTACGCGGTATGGTAACTAATCCTACTTCTATTGTCGGTTTGGTTTTATTAGGGCTATTCCTTTTTATTGCTCTGGCTGCACCTATTTTGGCCCCCCCTATTTCTTCTAATCCATACCAGATTCCCCGCGACGGTTATGGTTCGGTGCCAAAGCCTCCGGGGACACTGTGGAATAGTCGCCAACCTGAGTTGCCGTTCTGGTGGAAGCCTATTATGGGGACCGACCAGTGGGTACATATTATGGGAACCGCCAGTGGCCAATGGGATATCTATTATGGTGTAGTCTGGGGAACCCGTACCGCGTTGCAGGTTGGTCTTTTAATTACATTTGTGGGAGCTGCGGTAGGTATTACTATTGGTGCGGTGTCTGCCTATTATGGGGGCTGGTTAGATATGGTATTGATGCGTATTACTGATATCTTTATGGCTTTTCCCTTTATGCTTGCCGCGATGACGCTTTCGGCAGTGTTGACGCCGGTATTGGGGAAGGGACTTTTCCCGCCGATGATTGCTTTGATGGCTTTTGGGTGGACGGGTTTTGCCCGGTTGTTGCGCAGTGATATTCTCTCTGTGCGTGAGCGCGAATATGTGCTCGCTGCCCAGGTTATCGGTGTTAAAGATGCGCGGATTCTGTTCCGCCATATTCTGCCTAATGCTATCTTCCCCACGTTGGTACTTGGTTCGATGCGTATTGGCAGTTACGTGATTACGTTCGCGGGTTTAAGTTTCTTGGGTATTGGTGCCGAGGTTGGTTATGCTGACTGGGGTCAATTGCTCTCCTTTGCCCGTGCTTGGATGACTAATTTGGGTGAATACTGGTATATTGTGATTTTCCCCGGTGTTGCGCTGGTGCTATTTACTCTATCATGGAACCTGGTAGGGGATGCCTTGCGTGACGTTTTGGATCCTCGTATGCAGGGTTCCCGTTAGGTTGGTTGGGGACTTCTTGTAAAGAGGTGGTGTAACTACTGTAGTCATTGTTTTTGGGCGCGAATAATTTAAGTAGATCAAGGAATGCGTGCATTAATCTGCACGCATTCTTTTTGTTGTATGGATATTGCCTAGAACTTTCTTCCGTTGCCATTATTCCAGGGGTTGAGCAACGTATTAATTCCATCGCCTAACAAATTCCACCCAATACTGAACAATATTAATGCCAGCGTCACCGGGATAAAAACCCACCAGTGGTGCAGTGGATTTCCCCCCGGCCCAATCACCCAATTCCGCCCGGCGACTAAAATCGCGCCCCAAGGTAAATTTGCACCAATGCCGATAAAGGTGAAAGTCGCTTCCAGGATAACCATCCCCCCGATATCCCGCGTGGCCATCACAACGGCCGGGGTGATAGCGTTAGGCAACAAGTGACGCAAGATAATGCGCCTTGGAGGTGCGCCGATGGTCTTGGCCGCCATCGCATATTCTGTAGTTTTCAGCGTGGCTACATTCGCGTTGATCAGACGTGTATAAGGCATCCAAGAGAAGAGGATTAAGCCTAACATGATGGGGTCGAACTCTAATGTTCGCATAGTTCTTTGAAATAAGTTCAAGGGAGCATCATAAGTCGCCGGTGTCATGATCTGCTGGAATAGGAACACGCCGGCGATGGCCGGAATTGTGAGAAATGCATCGGTTATCCGCATAATTAACCGGTTAACGCGCCCTTCAAAGTAGCCGCTAATAGCCCCCAGGAGTGTACCAAACATCGCTGTGGTCAGGGTTACGATCAAGCCAAAGCGCAGTGCAGAGCGTGTTCCCCAAATGAGGGAATAGTAGATGTCGAAGCCTCCGGAAACGGTTCCTAATGGAATACCTGCGCCTGGCGGTTTGGGGATGTTTAGAGATG
>JAFGKB010000330.1 GCA_016928755.1 Anaerolineae bacterium
AATCCCGGCATCGGGAGCCGCATATAGACCTTATCCAGAATATCCGGTGTAAACAGTTTCCCGCTTACAAAGGTTAATGGTGCTTGCTTAGCTCCTACCTGGTGGGCTGTGATATAAGCGTAATCCATAAGCCCCTGGTCCACCGGGCCGGCAAAGCTCTGCTTGAGGAAGAACTCTATACTCCGGCGGGTCGCTATCAGATCAAACAGGGCCTGGCTCCATAACGGGAAGGTGAATGCCCGGTAGAGTTTGTCACTAGCGCCGCTACGGCTGACATCCTGTGAGGTACGTCCGGGCCGGTAAGACATCCCACTGGGAGAGATACAGGTCAATGAGTTAATGGCTTGCGGTTGTGCCAGGGCTGCCCGCGCGCAGAACTCACAGCCAAGGGACAGCGCGACGACATCCGCCGGTTCCCCTATCTCCTCTAACATTGCCAGTATTGCTTCGGTGTAGAGTTGTGGCGTATATTCCCGTTGTGACCGTTCCGAATAGCCGAAACCGGGTAAATCCAGGGCATAGACAGGGCGCAGCTTACGGTAGTGTCGGAATAAAGGGTGTAGCTCGTAGGCGGAGGCGGCGGCATTGATACTATGGACCAGTAACAGAGGTCTGCCACCAACCTGCTGGTCTACGTAGTAGCTCAGTATCCCGGCTTTTTTATCAGCAATGGTCTTGCGGTCACTGTGGATGGCGTAAGGGAGTTTCAAATTGTGGTTGATTTTAGTGGCACTGTATAAAATCCATCCTCCGGCAGCCGTAAGCGCTGCAGTCGCTAAACCGCCCACTACAGATACAATGGGATTAGCTTTCTTGTGTTTTGACATAATGCTCCTCCTGCATGATTCGGTGCACTGCACTTTCTTAAGTGCGTTGCACCTGTTTGATGTTTATTTATGTCTTTGCGTGATACTTTCGCTCTTTGTTGGTGACCTTCTCTTACCACCAGCGTATTTCTTTAAGTTTGATGCCCCAAGACGTTAACACCTCTTTCACCTCATCAATGTCCGGATGGGTAATTATAGCCAGACCGTCGGTGGTTCTTGGCAATGGCGTTAGCCAATTTCTTAACTTATAATCCTTTCTTTGCAATTCGTCAAGAGCTTCGGAACTGTCGAAGCGCAACAACATTACTTGGGCCAGATGCGCGTCTCCATAGTGATGGCCCCATACCTTTAATTTTTTCTCCCAGTCTGCGGGCAACTGAGTACCGGTTAACGTCTTAATCTGGGTGATGATGGTAAGAATATCTAGCCCCTTCTGGCTGGCCGCACCGATACTTTGTGGTGTCAGTATCCAGGTGGTGACATTCTTTGGCTGTGCAAATTGGCTGACGGTTCCCGTGATATACAGACTAGGTAAGGGAACCGGTGAGCGTAACTCGCCATCTTCAAACGTCAGGCTATTTTTTAAATCTGCTTGTGGCCCATTTGAATGGGTGGGCAAGTGTTTGAGTATTTGCAGTCGTAACCGGACTTTTTTCGCATATCTCATGGGTATCCAGGCCGTGCGTTCATTAATAGAGTGTAAATATTTACCGATTTCCTTATCTTCCAGGAGTTGTGTTAAGGCTTCAGCGTCATCAATCTGTAAGATCAATACATTGCGCCTCACAATAATGCGCTCGTGTTGGTCGCTCCATTCTTCAAGGGTACGTTCCACATTCTGGGGCACCGGGAGGCCGGTCACTTGACGCATAAAAGCCATAATGGCCCCAATACTGTCACCGTTTTGTAAAGCTGGATATATACTATCTTTTGTGATACGGTACGTGGTGACCCCTTCTGTAACGCTTTCCCGCTCTGAGAAACGTTCTATGGCGGCCAATTGTTTTGTGGGGACCGGCCCCATCGCTAGGATTTGAAAATCGGGCTGGAGGACAATTTGTCCTTCCTGAACTTCATTTTCCGATGTGCGATTATGAACCAAGGTATAGTATAAGGGTGTGGTACAGATACTTGTTAAAGTATTTGTACCGGCATATCCTAGCGAGACTAAACCCATAAAATTGAGGTGGTTAAGTATATCAAAGACCAGTTCGTTCTCAATCTCCTCTAATTTCTTTGTATACGAGAAGCTATAGTAGGCTTTTTTTGTAATTTTTTGTGCTTGGTCTGGAGGGAGTAAAAACCCTCCCGGTATGCCATGATTTAAGAGAAGTATAAAATACTCCACCGATATCCATGTCTGTTCTGGTAATTGGTTTAAGAGGGCCATAAATAGCTTGTTATAATCAGGTAGGGTAGAATCGAGACGGTAACCGGTATAATAATTGATGGTATAGCTCAAGTTATAAAAATAATCTTTCTGAGTAGCATGTTTAAGATAGTTTTGAAAAATAGTTTGCGTCTGTTCTCTGAGACTACTATTCCAAAAGTGTGTATTCCGCTTATTATCATTGACGGTAATTTGCTTATCTGTATAACTTAACATATCAAGTATATCCAGGTAATACCACAAATACCGAATGTAACTCTCATTTGTCCCGACGAAGTCTAACCCGATACTTTCGGAAATCCGGCGCAAATCCCGTTTGCTAGCTTCCCCTGATTTCAGTCTTTTTGCAGGTCTGCGTTGTAGTTCGGTCCAAATTAAGAGTAGATTTCTTATAAAAATCTGAATGTCATGGGTGACGCTCTGTGCCGGCGGGGTACTCATAACCTGCAGTTTAGGCTGCGGCAGTTTGAGTGAGTTTTTGGGAAGTACATTCTGAATTTCTTTAGGGATCGCCACTTCATAAGTGGGTTTGAGTAACCGTTTTGTGCTCCCCACGCCCAGAGTCAAATTAACCACAAGACCTTTCAAAAACAGCTTTTCTAAAATATCTGTTATCTGGGGTAGCTCTGACGTTTTCTTATCACCATCTTCTTCCCAAAAGGGCGGCGTGAAACCAGCGTTCATCATAGGTATATTCAATTCATATACCCAAGCTTTGCCATTTGCTTCTAATAGCAATGCTAAAATGGCTTGTTCAGCTTCGGGGAGGCTTTGTATAAACGCTCTATCGCCGGCCCGTTTGATCAATGCCTGCGATAAGTTATTGACAAACCAGGCTTTCCTTTTTGTCTGATCCCCGTTATTCAGGTTGATGTTTTCGGCTAGTTGCTTTAAAACGTCATAATGGTAATTGTCTAGTGCTGTGCGAATGGTTTCCATTGACTTATGCTTCCTCTTTGGGCATATAGCCCTTATTTCTCATCTGCTCCAATAGCTGTTCCACAAGCTTTGCCTCTAATAGAGCGGTGCGTGGTGTGATATGGCTTAAAATGGCTTCCTTTAATTGGGGGACTGCAACTTGTAACTCTTGTAAAGCGAACTCATCTCGGACACTGAGTAGTGTCTGGTCAGGATATAAGCGTATATGTCCATAACGTGACCACCACTTCTCCCACCATAGTCGTATTGCTTGGGGAGGCGGGAACCCGGCACTCTCTTCCCAGTCTTTTATCAAACTCTCGGGTGTTTCCCCGGCTTCAAAACTATCGTGTAACTGATTCAGATTTTGTCGGTAACACATAGTCTTTCCAGAACTGATTTTGGGTTCAGCCCATAATTGTAGATGTTGAAGTAGTTTAACCGGAGCCGGAGGCTCGATTAACAAATTTTCCTCTTCAGGAATAAAGTGTATGGCACCTTCACCCTTCCATTGCTCAAAACTCAAGTCCTTATCACGTAAAAAGAATATGTCTTGCAGGTGGTGCAACCGGAAAGCTTGTAACGTGGAGTCTTCTAAGGCTATATCTGCCAGTCCCAACCAATGCAATGGCCCTTCCACAAGGGAAACCATATATTGCATCAAAAAATCTTTCCACCCTTGGTCAACACCGGTATAGGCAAGATTTAATTGTAACTTAGCGAGTTTTTCTTTACTGGGTATTAGCGGGCGTAGTATATCCTGGGCTGTCCGGAGCGGAATCCAGGTATCATGGGGTAAGAAAGCTAGTAAGGTGACGAGGATATCATGTTGTGCGGTGATGAGTCTTGATAACTGTACCGCATAAGAGTTTGAATGCCAATAACTCGGGGCATAGTGCCAACTGACATACAGCTTATCAGCCCGCCAATCCGGCCAAAATACGGCCCATGACTCTAATGAGAGGGCGGTCAGCAGTAACGTTTGTAATTGCTTATGCGGTGGTAGTGTAATGAATGCTTGTGCAAACTCTGGTTCTATAGATATGGGGGATCCGTCACGTAGTATATTGTTGAACACTAGTAATTGATAGAGGAATTCAACGCCTTCCTCATGTAGGTCTAAAATGTGCCCCCATTTCTTCCGGGTTATTTCAGTTAACCGGGGTAATGGTGTCAGTAAATTAATATCATTCTCTTTTTGAGGGGAGTTTATCAATTTATGGGCGTCTCGAGGAATGGGCAATATGCGATCTCTTAAATAGTAGCGTATATTGCTGCCTTTAGGGTCCCAGGCCAGTTCTGGTTGTAAAGATACGGTTTCTGCCTGTACCAGGTTGATAAACTGTTGGACCTTACTTATTAAGTCTTGTGGACTGGTGGTGATAGTGTTATTTAATTTCGTGCGGGATGTTAGCTGAGAAGGTACCGCGAGATATACCGCCGGAATATAGCGTATTTGGGCCGGTAGCAATAATAAATCTTGATTCTCTCCAAGTAAGGCCAGGCCCGCATGGGATAATTCGGTAGCGATAAGTTCCTGTGCCGGCGTGATGTTAGCCCTAGTAGGTCCATCCGTATAGAATTCGGCAAGCTGGGAACGGATATGTAGCTTGATATAAAAATCCAGGCTTTCCCGGCTTAAATTTGATATAACTTCTTGTAGACGTTCCTTGTCCAAAAGTGCTGTGATTAACTGGGTTGTCAGATCGGCCCGGCTACGCCCTTGAGGTTTTAGGCCCAGGGCCTTAAGATGTTTGCGAATTTGCGCTACCGGCCAACTCTGTTCGATAATAGCATCAATGATCGCCTGTAAATTAGCGTCTTTCCAGCTTAACCATAGCGGTGGCGTGGTCACAGGTATGGGCTTTGTCGCTGCATGTAATACATAGCCTAATTCTTTAGCCGTTTGAGTTAGTTGTTTATTATCTATTAATAGTGATTTTGGATTTGTCATATAAATCTACCTACAATATTATGGGTACCGGCTGTGAAATCCAGATAGCCTCTGGCGTTATCTGGCACTTTGCCGCTTGAATTTCCACACCCTATTGTACCGCTTTCCGGAGAATTGCGCCAAATTCCGGGTCTGTATCATCATACAGAAATCAATGCGACTATGTCCCAATGTTATTTCACGCTGCATATGGGCATAATCGCGATAACTGGGCAACAGACCGTCTTTAAGTGCACGCGCAACTAATAGGTTTGGCAGGCTGGAATTTAAAGAGACCAGCATCCCGTTATACTCGATCAGAGTCAAC
>JAFGKB010000331.1 GCA_016928755.1 Anaerolineae bacterium
ACTGATTACATCCAGCACGGGCAGCAACAGTGGCGTCGCGTGAGCGGCTATCGTTGTGGCTTCTATACCACGTTTCCCTTGCCATCTGTAATACACCGCGCTCAAGCAACCACCGATAATAGCTAAAAGGGTAACCCCGGTGACTTGAAAGAAAAAGGGGATTTGAGCATCCATGCCCAGTGTCCGGGCCAGCCCCAATCCCCAACCCGTACCTGTAAAAATTGTGTAGATTAGTGTCAGGATATATTTTCGTTTGTGTGCCATATCTTCCGCCTATGTAGGGTCGTTGAATTCAGCCGGTAAATGGCTTTCTTCTGCTGCCTCCGGATTCTCTTCCTCATCTGGATTCTCTTCGTCAAGTTGGCCGCTGGCCCGCTTAAAATAGAAATCCAAGACCTTTTGGGCTGCGGGAGCCGCCATCGTGGACCCTTCGCCACCGTTATAGATCCAGACGGCTATTGCAATTTCTGGGGCTTCTACGGGAGCGTAAGCCATAAACCAAGCATGCGTGGGGAGTGTTTCATGCTCTTCTACATCACATAACCCGGCCTTATAAGCCATATCATCACAGTACTCCGCGGTACCGGTCTTTCCGGCCACATTGACGCCCTCAACCAATGAGTAGCGACCGGTTCCGCTTTCAGAAACTGCTAAGTCCACACCTTCCTGCACAATTTGCCATACACTTGCATCAACTTCTAATTGTTTCAAGATTTTACTCTCAAAAGGTACAACCATATTGCCATCCGCATCTGTGATATGATCGATAAGTTGCGGTTGGAAAAGTGTCCCCTGGTTGGCGACCACTGCCATCACATTCGCCATCTGTAATGGGGTGGCCAGCAAGAACCCTTGTCCAATCGACATATTGTACGTATCCCCTGTGGTCCAAGATTCCCGGTAGTTTAGACGTTTCCAGCGTGAATCCGGTACTAGCCCTGCCCCTTCACCCGGTATATCAATCTGTGTAATTTCTCCTAATCCGAATTGCTTGGCATAATCCGCCAGCAATTCCAGCCCTAGTCCCTCAAAATTAGTGGGTTCGTAACCCCCGCCTACCTCATAGAAGAATACATCGCAGGATTGGGCTAAAGCATCCACAACGTTGACGTTGCCATGCCCCCCACCACTGGAGAGGTAAATCCAACAGTAGAAGGGTTGTGCGGCCTTTGGGTCATCGGGAGCGAACTTGTTGGGTAATAATATCCTCCCTGGACAGTTAACCGTGGTATAGCGGTTGACAATTCCTTCCTGGAGTGCGGCTGTGGCTGGAATAACTTTGAATGTTGAACCGGGGGGAATCTGGTCTGAAATTGCGTGGTTGACTAATGGCTGGTGTGGGTCTTGGGTAATGGCCCGGTACTCTTCCAAGTTCAAGCGTTTACTAAACATATTGTTATCATAGGTGGGGAGGCTTACCAGCATTAAAACCTTTCCATTACGCGGATCGATGGCTACCGCCGCACCACGTCTTGACCCTGCTTCGTCCAACATCTCTTGTAATGCCGCATGCCCAACCTCTTGGAGTTCAACGTCCAAGGTTAGATGTACATTGTCCCCAGAGTTGGGAGAGATTTCGTTAATTGTTTCCAGTTCGCGGCCCATAACATCCTCAATGATCAGTCGCCGTCCTGGAACGCCACGGAGATAATCTTCTGCATTGGCCTCTATTCCTGCATACCCGATACGATCTACACTAATATCGTATCCCCGCGCTTCATAGGTCTCCATTTGTTCGGGGGGGATTGGCCCCAGGAAACCCAGGACTTGTGAGGTTAATTCACTGTAGACGTAGCTACGACGGGGTACAATTTGCACGCCAACGCCGGGTAGCGTTACGCCACCTTCCTGGGCTACCAGTAGGGCGATTTCCCGGTCAATATTGGTGGTCACCACTAATGGGGCATAAGGGCGCAGATAACGCACTTCCTCGACCATCTCAATCAATCCCGGTGAGGGGATTTCCCCATAGGGTGGGAATTTCTCGCGGCCTACTGTGCCCAATTCTCCTTGATATGGGACTGCATCGGGGCCAGTTGTTGTACTGTAGGGCACATCAATGATTTGTGAGAGACGCTCTAGCACGGCCCGTTCCCTTTCGGCATCATCTGGCAAATACCCTGGTGTGATTATCACATTATAAGCTGGGATATTACGGACTAAGGTCTCTCCGTTACGGTCGAAGATAACACCGCGTGGTGGGGATATGGTGACCAGGCGCGTTTGCTGCTGTTCGGCTTTGGCCTGGTAGTAGCCGCCCTCTAGGAATTGCAATTGCCAGAGGCGAATTAGATACAATCCCATAACTAGCAGTATGACCCAACCTATGAGCATTAAGCGTGGTGCCCGCAATAGCCAAGGGGGACGTGATACAGCGCTGTTAGGCTTTGCCTTTCTGGTATTCTTTAGCCAAGATAATTCACGATCCATTAACCTATTCCCCTTGGTGGCGTCGCGCGTTGGTGGAACCAGACCAGGAAGCGAAAGGCAAACGGGGATAAAAGAAAGTTCAGCAATGCGGCTGGAATGATCGTGGTTTCTGCTGCATAGAGTATGTTAACCGGATACCCTAGCACGGCCATACTCGCCAATAATATACCATGACCTAGTACTGTGCCCACGGCAGACATTAGGGCTAACCGTATTACGGTTGGCCCTAATGTTTGGACCCAACCCTGTCCGGCTAAAAAACTCACTAATGTTAAAGACACGGTCCACAGGCCAAAAGAGCCACCGGAAAGTAAATCATAACAGATGCCACCGACAAATCCCCATACCGTACCCTCATTGCTACCACGAATAATTGACCATGTGACGGCTAGTAATAGCACTAAATCGGGCCGTCCGCCAAGAATACGCACGTTCTCAATCCAGACGCTCTGTAGCACCGCTGCGATTAACATAATGGGAATACCAAACTGCAAACTCATTGTGCTTCAAATTCCTCTAACAATGCGGTGCGGGGGAAATCGTTGATGATAAGTACCATGTCCAGATAGCGGAAGTTCATCACCGGGCGCAAAATAGCTTCCTGGAAGAGGTCCGACTCTTGGTACTCCACAGATGCTATCTGTCCTAATATTAGCCCCCGGGGCATTAATCCGCCCAATCCAGAGGTGATGACAATTTCACCTTCGTTGACTTCTTCGTCCGGCAGTATCTCGGTCATACGGAGATTCCCTTCTTCATCACCGATAACCAGACCGGTTATCTGGGATTGTTGGACCATTGCTGAGATTTGGCTGCCGGGGTTATTGATAAGCTGGATATAGGCCATATTGGGGGTCTCTTGAACTACTCGCCCAATGAGCGCTGAGCCACCCGTTACTACTGGCATCCCAATGGCAACGCCATCATTGGATCCCGCATTAATGATTAAGTAACGTAGATAGGGGATTGTGTCCTGGCCTATGACTTGGGCGCAAGGATAAATTTCACAGCCCCGCTCGACGACATCTGCTCCAACCAGGCTGTAGGTGGGGTTTTCATTTGCAAAGTTAAGACGTTCACGGAGTTGCTGATTTTCAGCCTCGAACTCCCGCAATCGTATATTTTCTACCTGGAGGGCGTTATTGGCTTCTTCTAGTTCTGCCACGCGCTGTTGTAATTCTTGTACATCTCTCACCGTTTGCGAGAGGCTGCTCACACGCTCGAAAACGCTCGCCAGCCCGCGTTCAACAGGGGCGACAACATAAGCTAATGCGTTTTCAACAGGTTCTAAGGTGCCGGTTTCAAAAAGTGCCAGGATACCAATGGCTAAAGCCAACATCATATAAGGTAGCCAAGGCCGACCTTCCCGTCCCATAATCTCATCTCATTTGCGGCGTTGGCAGTTTCTTATGAAGCCGAACCGCCAGGCTTCTGGCGATCATCGTCTGTGGCCAACGTCTTCGCTAATACATCGAAATTCTCCAGAACTTTACCGGCTCCCCGGGCTACACAAGTCATTGCATCTTGGGCTACCCAGGCGCGTATATGGGTTTCTTCGCTAACTCGCTCTGCCAAGCCTTTCAAAGTCCCACCGCCACCGGCCAGACAAATACCGGTTTCCATTAAATCGGCCACGAGTTCTGGGGGGGTCTCGTCCAAGGTGTCACGAACTAAGTCCACGATAATATTAACTGAACGTGAGAGGGCTTCCCGGATCTCAATACTGCTGATTTCAATTTCTTCTGGTAAGCCCGTAATCAGATTCCGCCCGCGCATCCCCATAACTTTTTCTTCAGGTAGGGGATAGGCAGACCCAATATTAATCTTGATCCGCTCACCCATCCGTTCGCTAATAGCTAGATTGTACTTTTGGCGGGCGTATTGGACAATGTCCTCATCTAATTCATCCCCGGCAATACGTAAACTCTTACTGACAACGATACCTCCTAGTGCAAAGACGCCCACTTCAGTTGTACCACCGCCAATATCAACGATCATTGATCCTTGTGCTTCTGTAACCGGCAAACCTGCCCCGATAGCGGCTGCCATTGGTTCCTCTATCAGATATACTTCGCGGGCACCGGCGGCCAATGCAGCATCCTTCACTGCCCGTTTCTCAACTTCCGTTACACCACTGGGGATACCTACAACTACCCTTGGTCGAGGGAGGGGAATAAATAGCGATTGATGGGCTTTTTTAATGAAATGTCGCAGCATTGCCTCGGTGATATCGAATTCCGAAATCACCCCATCACGTAATGGTCGTATCGCAACAATGTTGGCCGGTGTCTTGCCCACCATCTCTTTTGCTTCTGCACCAATAGCCAAGACCTCGCGATGGTACTTGTCCACTGCGACCCAGGATGGCTCATTGATAACGATGCCCTTGCCTCGGACTGCGACCAAGGTATTTGCTGTACCTAGATCAATGCCGATATCTAAGGAAAACAGCCCTAGTAGAGCATTGATCGGATTAAACACTATTAACCTCTATAATTTTTCTCACTAATTTAAACCATAAATTTATTTTTGGTTTGGTTACATACCGCTGAGATTATACCACAACGGATATGGATAGCAATAACTTTGTAAGCGTAAGCTGTAAGCGTAAGC
>JAFGKB010000012.1 GCA_016928755.1 Anaerolineae bacterium
AAGTCCGCTGGTTGCGAGATTATGCCCAAGTTAGCTGGCAAGATAAACCATCCCCCAAAACGCATATTAGGGGGGCGGTACAAGATATTACACTCCAGAAACAGGCGGAAGAAGCCTTGGGTTATCGCTTGAAACTGGAGCAGATGATTACCACTATATCAACACACTTTATCAATTTAACACCCCAGGAAGCCCATAGTGAATTTGACAAAGCTTTGGAAGCCATCGGGTATTTTGTCGATGCGGACCAAAGCTATGTCTACCTGGTCTCAGAAGACCGGACACAGCTTTCCAAAACCTACGAATGGTGCTGCGCCCAAAGTTTGGCACCCACCATCCAAGAACAGAGTTACGCTATACCAAAAGCTGTATGGTGGAAGATACAACTCCAGACGACGCTACCATTCCCAACAGAGCTTACAATTCCAGAGTTAGGGAATCCGGTAACCGCCGGGTTATATGCAGAAGGGAAGAAGACACTCCTGACCATGCCGATGATCCACGCCAATGAGTATATAGGTTTTTTATGTGTTGAGTGGTTAGCACCCAGGAAGGGAAAAATACGCACAGATACAACCGTATACAGGACTTTGACCGATATCTTCACCAGCGCCATAATCCGCCACCGGGCAGACCTGGCACTCTATCGGCGGCACCGGGAGCAAGCACTGCTCAACCGGGTGATTATTACAGCTTCGATGACATCGGATATTGAGCAGATCCTCCAGGTGCTCTGTGAGGAGTTAACCCTTAACTTTGAGATACCGCAAACCATTATTTATTTTATCAATGCGCTGCGGAATACAGCGCGGGTTATTGCGGAATACCAGGCATCGGGCATGGGCAGCATCTATGGAAATACAATTCCGTTAGCGCATCCCATCATCAGTGATATATTGGCCCAACCGCGCCCGCGTTTTCTTGGTAGCACGGAGGTGATGAGTTTACGTGAGGCGTTAGACTTCCCCCCGGTAGGGACAACCGCGCTGTTAATCGTACCGATTGTGATACAAAATCAGGTACTGGGCCTGATGTTTATGAGTTCTATCGCCCCTCTTACTTTTAATGAAGAGGATCTGGAACTTATACAAAGTACGGTGGCGGTGACAGAACGGGCACTAGAAGCAACAATGTTACAGCAGGAGTTACGCGAGCACGCGCAGGAATTGGAGCACCTGGTCAACCAACGCACCCAGGAGTTACGGATTGCGCTGCAACACGCGCAAGCTGCCGACCGGGCCAAATCGGAATTTGTAAGCAATGTCAGTCATGAGTTGCGGACCCCCCTTACAAATATCAAGCTTTACCTGGACTTGCTAAACCGGGGCCAACAACAAAGGCGCGCGACTTATATGGAAACGATACACCGGGAGGCAAACCGCTTGCAAAAGCTGATCGAGGACTTATTGACCCTCTCCCGGTTGGATCTGGGTAAGGTTGAGGTAAATATGGAGTCTATCGACCTCAATGCTCTTATCCATATGCTAGTCGAGGACCGCCGCCCTTTATTCACCCATAAAGGCTTAAGCCTTAACGTGCATACTACCCAGGGCTTACCCTATATCTACGCCGATGCCAAGTTAATCGAACAGGTACTCACTAATCTGCTCTCGAATGCCCTTAACTATACCCTTAGTGGGAATGTAACGCTGACAACTAAGATTGATACGATTAAGTCGCAACCGTGGGTCACGGTAAGCGTACAAGATACCGGGGTGGGAATACCGGTGGAAGAACAAACTTATCTATTCGAGCGCTTTTTACGTGGCAGTGCCGGAAATACAACCCAGGCTTCCGGCTCTGGGTTAGGACTAGCCATTTCAAAGGAAATTGCAAATCTACACGGAGGGCATATTAATGTAGAAAGTAAAGTCGGCGTAGGCAGTACATTTACAGTCTGGTTGCCCATTGGGGAAAAATAATACGTGAAGAAGGAGATACAACAATGAAGGTTTTGTTTATCGGTGGTACCGGGATTATTAGCTCGGCGAGTTCGGCATTAGCGTTGGAACAGGGACTTGACCTCTATCTCTTAACCCGTGGGACAAGCACGCGGCCTATACCTAACGGGGCCAAGATACTACGCGGTGATATCCGCGATCCAGAAAGTGCACGACGGGCACTTGATACCCATATGTTTGATGTCGTGGTGAACTGGGTAGCCTATACTCCAGACCATATTGCCGCCGATATCGCGCGCTTCCAGGGACGCACGGGGCAATATGTTTTTATCAGTTCGGCCTCGGCCTACCACAAGCCCCCTATAAGCTGGCCGGTTACCGAGTCCACACCGTTACATAATCCCTACTGGCAATACTCAAGGGATAAAATAGCCTGTGAGGAAGCCTTGCTGAAGGCTTATCGGGATACAGGTTTCCCGGCAACCCTAGTGCGGCCCTCGCATACTTATGATAAGACCTACATACCCTTACGCGGTGGATATACAGTTATTGACCGGATGCGTAAGGGGCAGAAAGTGATTATACACGGAGATGGGACATCTCTGTGGGTGATGACGCACCACCGGGACTTTGCCCAGGGATTTATAGGACTGTTAGGGAACCCCCAGGCAATTGGCGAAGCTTACCATATCACAGCGGATGAGGTTTTATGCTGGAACCAGATTTACACGCTGTTGGCACAGGCCGCCGGTGTGCAAGCGCCAGAATTTGTACATATACCCTCAGCGCATATCGCTACCTATGACCAAGATTGGGGTGATAGTTTAGTAGGGGATAAGTCCCACAGTATGATTTTTGATAATACCAAGATTAAGCGGGCGGTACCGGGTTTTGTGGCGAAGATTCCCTTTGCCCAGGGAGCCAGAGAGATTATGGCCTGGCATGACGCGCAACCGGGACGGCAAGTGGTGGATGAAGCTATGAACCGGCTGATGGATAGGATAATAGCAGAATATACATAATCCGTCTTTTATACTACTCTAAAGCTACAATAGGGTTATAATCAACCAGGAGATTTTTATCCAAACCAACACTAGATTGTAAGGAGTTTATAACTGATGACAACATTACCGGAGATTGTAAGCCAGGCCTGGGAGGAACGCGAAGGGCCTATCGTCCTGACAACTGTGGCCGCTGACGGCACACCTAACGCGATCTATGCGACATGCGTTAAGAAGTACAGTGAGGATAGGTTGGTTGTTGCCGATAACTATTTCGACAAAACCCGCGCCAATATCCAAAATCACAGCAAAGGGACGCTGCTCTTTATTACTAAAGATCGCAAAGCCTACCAGGTTAAGGGTACCCTCACCTATGAGACCGACGGTGAAATCTACGCGGATATGAAGCAATGGCTTGCCCCCAAATATCCCGGCCATGCGGCTGCGGTCTTGCACGTGGAAGAAGTTTACAACGGAGCGAAAAAGCTCGGCTAATATTAAGAGATTACAAGTTGACCACACCTTTGGATCGCGTAGCTAAGGTTTACCGGGAATATCCCCGGCAGTTTTGGGTACTCATCATTGCGTTGTTTATTGACCGTCTGGGGGGCGCGCTGATCTTCCCCTTCCTGACCCTCTATGTCACCCAGAAGTTCAATGTGGGGATGACCGAAGTTGGAGCCATTTTCGGGATGTTCTCATTAACCAGCATCTTCGGCAGTATGATCGGCGGGGCGTTAAGCGACCGGATAGGGCGCAAGACGATGCTTATCTTCGGGTTGGTTTTCAGCGCGTTGAGCAGTCTGCTGATGGGGTTAGTTGATTCATTTACCCTGTTCCTGTTTAGTGCGCTGATTGTGGGGCTACTGGCTAATGTGGCCGGCCCGGCCCAACAAGCAATGGTGGCGGATCTCTTGCCTGAGAAACAACGAGCGGAGGGCTTCGGTATCCTGCGTGTGGCTGCCAATCTGGCGGTGACCATCGGCCCGGCTATCGGGGGATTGTTGGCGGGTAAATCCTATCTATTGCTCTTTATCTGTGATGGTGTTTTCAGCATTATCACCGCCCTTATCGTGGCCTTGGCTGTTCGGGAGACCCTGCCGGAGAAATCCAAGGAGCAGGCGCAGGAAAGTATGCTCCAGACGTTCCAGGGCTATGGAGTCGCGCTCAAGGATACCACTTTTGTAGCCTTTATCGGGGCATGTATTCTGATGAGCCTGGTCTATATGCAGATGAATACGACGCTGGCCGTTTACCTGCGGGATCATCACAATATTACACCCCAGTATTTCGGCTATATCATCAGTATGAACGCCGGTATGGTGGTTTTGATGCAATTCTCAATCACGCGCATCATTAAACAATACCCGCCACTCTTAATGATGGCCCTGGGCACGCTGCTCTATGCGCTGGGTTTTAGTATGTATGGCTTTGTGACTACCTATCTCCTGTTCCTGGCGGCGATGGCCATTATCACTATTGGGGAAATGCTGGTTTCCCCTACTTCCCAAGCCCTTGCCGCGCGTTTTTCACCGGAGGATATGCGGGGTCGCTATATGGCGGTCTTTGGTTTTAGCTGGGTTATTCCCTCTACAATCGGACCCATCCTGGCCGGGGTGATCTTGGATAATGCGAATCGTCCAGAGTGGCTCTGGTATGTGGCGGGGTTCATTGGTCTAAGTGCCACGGCGGCATTTCTACGACTACATACAAAGGTGCATTTTGCACATATAGAGACGGAGGAACCGGCTATAACAGGGGGATAACACAGCTAGGTGTTGGTAGTAACAACTTTAGATGTTCTTGATAAACTGGGGCAGGTGCAACGCACTTAAGAAAGTGCAATGCACCTACTTGGTTGATGTTATGATACCTAGTTCAGGTGCAACGCACTTAAGAAAGTG
>JAFGKB010000332.1 GCA_016928755.1 Anaerolineae bacterium
CGACTCCACCGTGATTATGGAACGCAATATCATACACGGCTGCGGCGATAAGGGAATCTCCATCGGCACCAATCCTACCTTCCCACCAGGCACACGCCCGGCATCCGTCACTGTCGTCAATACATTGGTATATTCCAGTTATTATGGGATAGCAGTTAAGGACAGCGCAATAGCCCATATTACCCATTGCACGCTGAGCAACAACGTGTATGGTCTGGCTCTCTACGAAGCACCGGACCATCCAGGCTTAGGCGGCGGGCAGGCTAAGGTAATAAATACCATAGTATGGGATAACGTTAAACACGATATCTACCTGAATTTAGAGAACAATCCACCGCCTAGCATTACGGTTAGCCATTCGGATATTGCCGGGGGCTGGCCGGGACAAGACAACCTCAATATCAAGCCAGAGTTCAAAGGACAAGTAAACTACCACCTGGAAGATGACTCCCCCCTGATTAATATGGGAGCCACCATTGCCATCACCCAAGACCTTGAGGGCAATCCCCGGAGTATAGATGGACGGCCCGATATAGGAGCTTATGAGGTTCAGACGCCAACATTCCCATTATATGCCAGAGCCGAGGATCGGAGAATTGATTTGAACTGGCAAATCCCCTATACCCTATCTGAATTGCATAGTTTCGCCATAGTATATACACTCTCCCCCCCAGGAAGTTTAAGCGTTATCTTACCGGCGACTATTACCGGTATTCCGGCCACGGACAGAGCTTATGTTTTAACAGAAACTATAAACTATGCCTGGTATACGTTCTATGTTGAAGCGCAAGATATGGAAAATAGAGCACTGAGGCGGTCTCCAACTGTTACAGCTTTTCCCTCAGACCGTAGGATATATCTACCTACGATACTGAAATATTAGCCATCCCTGGCTAAGCAAAGAGAACCAAAGCCACACTTAAAACTTATTTTGGATGGATTATGGATCAGATTAACGCGCGTTATAGAAATCACTTATCAAAAATCCTGATACTATTTTGTCTACTGGGTATCGCCTATGTCCTACTCATACCCTATGGTGAACACCCGGACGAAGCCGACCACTATACCTTCGTCTGGTATATCCATGAACACAAATCCCTTCCCGTACAATCTTTTGTACGGGAAGAGAATATGGTCCAGGAAGGACACCAACCGCCGGGGTATTATGCAGCCGTCGCGCTCTTAACGGCCTGGGCACCCCACGATTTCTACGAACCGGTGTTTAATCCCTATCTACCGGTTGGAGAACTTGATAAGAAGCTTATCCAGCAATACCTACACCCCGGAGCAGAACGATTTCCCTGGAAAGGCGTATTTCTGGCAGGGCAAATTTCCCGGTTGGTATCGGTGATAATGGGAATAGCCGGCGTATGGCTGACTTATAAAATTACCCGCTTGGTAGTCCCAGATAACCCACGAATAGCACTGTTAGCAGCCGGCATCCACGCCTTTATCCCCCAGTTTATCTTTATAAGCTCCGGTGTTAGTAACGATAATGGGGCAGCACTGATGGGAGCTTTAATCATTTGGCAGATATTGCGCCTATGGCATAAGCCGACGAATAAAGGGCTGTTACTGCTAGGGGTAATGTTGGGTATAGGCATAATCGTGAAGGTAAGTCTGATGGCAATGGGCATAGCTGTAGGCTGGATGTTGCTATGCATTGCAACTCGTCCCTACTGGCCCCGTCTCCGGGAAATTCCTATCCTGCCAACGCTGAGAGAGATGTTCAACAAAGGGCTTTTAATTATCGCCCCTATGCCCTTGATTTCCGGCTGGTGGTTTTGGCGCAACTACCAACTGTATGGCGACCCTATCGGTTGGAGTGTGTGGATGTCAACCAATTCACCGTCATTTCGTAAATTGCCAATAACTATCGGTTATGCATTGGATTTCCTCTGGCGGCAATTCATCTCTTTCTGGGGTGTTTTTGCCTGGGGCAGAATCTTCTTACCCGGTTGGCTCTATATACTCTTGCTTGGAGTAACCTTAATAGCCATCGTGGGATTAGTCCGGCATCTACGCCTCAAATTCCATATCGCTAAACACAGTGGGGAAACCGCTCAATGGGATTACCTGGCAAAAATAGGGTTACTGGGCTTAATCTTGGTCACTTTCCTAATATCAACCTGGCGCTTAGGGCTGAAACTGGATATGGTGGCCTCACAAGGTCGCTTCTTATTGCCCGTTATCTCAAGCATCACGATCATGTTAACCCTAGGATGGCTGGAATGGTGGCCTTACAAACACTACGCGCAAGTCTCACACGCTATCACAGGGGGTCTATTCCTGTTATCGGCCTCAGCCCTGCTCTATAGTATTATTCCGGTCTACATAAGGCCCATACGTGAGGCTCTCCCCGCCACAGCAAACCTCGTCCAATCTGAAATCGGGCCTTGGGCATTGGTAGGTTGGGAAGCCCCCCCCCTTAAAGCCGGGGAAGACTGGCCGCTCACCCTCTACTGGCAGACCCACCGGCCACTAAGTGCAGAGGAACAAAATGCTGCGCCGGTACTCTTTGTGCACCTAGTGAATGCAGAAGGACAACCTATCGTCAAATGGGATGGAGTGCCAACCCAGGGACGTATACCACCGCCGGCCTGGGATTCAGATATCATAATAGAAGATAGCGTCAGCCTACGTATACCCGAAATTGATGAAGCACAACTGGCCCAAGTATATATAGGTTTCTACATCAAAGAGAGCGATAACCTGAACCGCATCGAGGTCAAATCCACTACACAGCCCACATTACCGGGGACATTGGTATTAGGCCCGGTTATGGTGCGCCCAAAAGAACAAGCCACGGCAACACCCCAAAAAGTTACGGATGCTCAATTTGGCGACATCAAACTGTTGGGATACGACCTTGAGACAATAACGGACGGGGACAACCAAGGCAATCTGCGCATTGTATTCTATTGGCAGGCAGAAGATGCTCTATCTGAAGATTACACAGTCTTTGCCCACTTAGTGAAGACAGAAAGCCTGGTGGCGCAAGGAGATGGCCCACCCTGCAACGGGAACTGCCCCACCTCACTGTGGGTAAAAGGGGATGTATGGGCAGACAAGCACATAATCCCTGCCAGTAATGTTTTAGATACTGGTTACGAGATACGCATAGGCTGGTACAATTTTGAAACAGGGGAACGTTTACCGGTGACCGATGCAAACGGGGAACCGCAAGAACATAACCAATTAGTGTTAAACACCGAACTGCCGTGAAAAAGCACTAGGAATGCCGACCTTCCAGGAAGTTAAGAAACTTCCTGGAAGGAAAGTGACCCAAACACTTTAATCCAATAGCGATTCAAACTCATCAAGAGAGTTTACAGCAGCAGTTCTTTCCAGCAAAATCTTAAGACGTGACATATCCGTCATTTTAGTTATTGGTGACTCTATAGTAGCCGGAAGTTTTCCAAAACGCACTTCCAAGAACTTCAAGATAGCTTCCTTAGTTGTTTTTTCAACACC
>JAFGKB010000097.1 GCA_016928755.1 Anaerolineae bacterium
ATACCTGGGTGCGGGGTGTGTTTCTCGGCCTCAAAAGCGTAGGATTGACCAGTTTGCAAACCGCTAGCTATGCATTATGACCTACTTTACCCTAAAAGTGAAACACACCCCTAATACCATGTTACGCAATACATCTTATACCGATGAATTGATGAATACGTATACTTGCATGCCGACCGGGAAAACAGTACAATAAAGGTATCAAGTGTAGGTATGAGATGGGAGGCTGCTATGGTACCGGTAAAACGCATTCCCTATGGTGTTGCTGATTATGGCCGGATGAAACGGCAAGGGATGTATTATGTGGACAAGACTCATTTTATCCCTCTCATTGAAGCTGCTCCCTTTTATCTGTTTCTTATTCGTCCCCGTCGCTTCGGTAAATCACTGTGGCTCTCTGTACTACAACATTACTACGATGTGAACCATCAACAAAATTTCGAGACGTTGTTTGGTGACACCTATATCGGCACGCACCCCACAGAAGAGCGTAACTCGTACTTGATACTTGCGTTTAATTTCGCGGTTGTTAACCCAGACGTTCGTTATGTGCATGACTCATTTGATGGTTATGGACGGCAAGTAGTAAAAAATTTCCTCTCTCGTTATACTGCACATTTTACCCCAGATGAAGCCCAACATATTCTGGAATATTCCACGGCGGATGCACAGTTGCGGCAACTCTTCTTCTATGCGGCTGAGAAGAAACTCAGAATCTACTTATTGGTTGATGAGTATGACAACTTTGCCAATACAATCCTGACGACACAGGGGGAAACGGCTTACCAGGAATTGACACATGGCGGCGGGTTCTTTCGCTATTTTTTCAATCTCCTGAAGGGGGCAACCTCTGGCATGATGAGCGGGTTATCCCGTATATTTATCACCGGTGTCTCACCTATCACTATGGATGATGTGACCAGTGGCTTCAACATTGGGGATAATATCAGCCTGGGAGCAGAATTCAATCAATTATTGGGGTTCACTGAGACGGAAACCACAGCAGTTCTGGAATACTATCAGGATGCTGGATTATTATCCCTTGATATAGATGAGTATTTGCACCTGATACGTGAGTGGTATGGGTATTATCGTTTTTCCGATGAAGCTGAAGGTTACGTCTTTAATTCAGATATGGTGTTGTACTTTATCAAGGAATCCCTAAGTCGTGGTACATTACCAAAACGATTGTTAGATTCCAATGTGCGCACGGATTACAGTAAGTTACGCCATCTGTTGACTGTAGACCGGCGTTTAAATGGCAATTTTAGCCGTTTGCGCGAGATTATTGAGTCTGGTGAGATAACTGCTACCGTAGCTGTGAGCTTTCCGTTAGAGCGGTTGGTAAATACCGAGAATTTTGTCTCTTTGCTATTCTATATGGGTTTGTTGACATTTAACGGTATTCGTGATGGCCGTCCAGTTTTGCGTATTCCTAATCTAACCATCCGTGAACTATTGTATGGTTATCTACGTGAAGGGTATTATGATACCGGGGTCTTTCGTATCAATATGGAGCATTTTGCTCAAAATATTGCTCGAATGGCCTATCATGGTGAGTGGGAGCCGGTGTTGGATTTTCTGGCGCAAGAGATTGAAGCCCAAACTTCTATACGCGATTATCTCTTCGGTGAGAAAGTAATCCAAGGCTTTCTCCTGGCCTATCTCAATGTTACCAATTATTTCCTCACATGGTCAGAACGGGAAATGGGCAGTGGGTTTGCTGATATATACCTTGAACCATTCTTGGCCCGCTATCCTGATATACCCTATGGTTATCTCATTGAGTTGAAATACATCCCACGGGGTGAGGATAAGTCTGCACGGTTGGAAACCCTTATACCGAAAGCCGAGACTCAACTAAGACAATACCTTGCCGACACACGTATACAAGCTATGTCTGAACATGTGATAATTAAGGGACTGGTATTAGTCTATCACGGCTGGGAATTGGTGTACCAGGCAGAAGTGTAGATATTGAAGCGTCATTGCCGTTCTGATACAAAAGCCGCAATATGTTCCATCGCTTCTTTGGTCTCGGTTAAAAACGAAAACATCTGGAAAACGTGGAACATCTCATCCCAGATTTCCAACGTGACATCTACGCCGGCTTGTTGCGCCTTGTCGGTCAAGCGTACCGCATCATCCAATAGTATTTCATCTGTGCCCACCTGGATCAGCAACGGCGGTAGCCCCTTCAGGTCTGCATAAAGTGGGGAGATTTTCGGGGTAGTCCGGTCGCGCTTTCCGGCATAATACTGGGCATACTTTTCAAGGCTGCCGGCGTCCAGAATCGGGTCAACTTTAGCTTTGCTTTTGACAGAGACCCCGGTCAGTGCCAAGTCAGTCCACGGTGAGAGACATACCAACCCGGATGGCAACGGTTTCCCTGCCTCGCGCAATGCTACGAGTGTTGCCAATGCTAGTCCCCCTCCGGCAGAATCACCGGCTATGATAATTGACGGTGATTTGTTGGTGTGGTCTCCCGGTGGCCCAAGTTCTTTATTAACCAGCCAGTGGTAGGCTGTAAGGGCATCTTCCAGGGCTGCCGGGTATGGGTGCTCCGGAGCTAAACGATAGTCGATGGCAAGAACTCGCATTCTCGTTATGTGGGCCAGTCTGGCAATGAGTCCACGATGACTCTTGATGGAACCCAGCGCGTAGGCTCCCCCGTGCAGATAGAGCATTACGCCCAAATCTGCGTCTGGCATTGCAACCCATTCCGCAGATACCCCATTGGCAGCTACCGGTTGGTACTGAACATTTGCGGGGAGCGGCATAAACTTGGTCTGTCTTACTTGCCGGGCGCGCTGTGTTTCGATTGACCCTTTAGACCAACCTGCCATCGGGACCGAAATGAGTTGCTTTATGATTTTAGTGCGTAGACTCATAAATTATACAGGTAATTTATTGGATAGCATAGCTGATTCGCGGCTCTATTTTGCCACTGCTTCCAATAATTTCAAGGTTGGTTCAAGTATCTGTTCATGTTGTGAGCTGCGCTCAATAGTTGCAAGATCCTCTTCTGGTTGAATCAAATAAGAGCCGAACTGGTGGTGGTCGCCGCCCTCAATGCGCACATAAACCGTATCCGGCGGCAGCAGATGTTGTCGCTCCGCCACGCTACTATCTGTGACCGTGGTTTCCCGGCTGCCGTAGATAAGCACTACCGGCAATTCCAGTCCAGATAAATCAGCATAGCCCGGTGGGTACGAGGCCCAGATAGCCAGACCATCAATCTTCTCACTGTGTTTATAGGTGTATTGCGCGGCCATTGCCCCACCTACAGAGTGCCCGCTGATGACCCAGTGTTCAATATCAGGGTAGGTGGCCATAATCTCCTCCGCGATATTGGGATTAAATGCTGCCATATTGATAGGCATTTTGGGGACCACAACCAGGTAATTTTCATTGGCGATAACTCGCATCAGGGATGCATAGCCTCTGGGATCTATGCGCCCGCCGGGATAAAAGATAAAGCCGGTATCAGGCGGATTTTGTAAGGGCGTAAAGGTTAGCCAGGGTTGGTAAGTGACCGCAACCTGTGCATCATTTTCAAGGGCTGCCACTGCATCTGGAAGCGGCGGCCTGGTGTAAGTCGCCCAGCGGATTCCAAAAAAGCTGATTACGGCCATAACCAATAGTATGCTAAATAACCATACCCGTTTTTTATTAAGTTTAGAATAAGTGCCCATTATTTTTCCACCCATCATTATGCCTTTCCATTTATCCTATTTATTTACTCTAGCATATGTTTTACGAGTTTGCAACCGGTATCGTGGTAGCATTTCACAACGAAAAAAATATAAAACGTGAAGCGCAACCATCCGGTCACGCCTCACGCCTCACGCCTCACGC
>JAFGKB010000333.1 GCA_016928755.1 Anaerolineae bacterium
GAGTTATAAAGGTATCAAGACGTTTTTTCATCAAAAGACGCTATAATGAAATTATGGATTTGCAAAGCTTTGAACAAATTGTAGCCGAGGCCATTGACGCACTGCCGGCAGAATTTCAAGAGCAATTGGAAAATATAGATATCATCATCGAAGATTGGCCAGCCCCTGCCATCTTGCTCAAAATGGGACTTAGCCACCCGGCGCAGCTATTGGGCCTCTATCAAGGTATCCCGCAAACCAGGCGCACACATCGCTATGGACTGGTGATGCCTGATAAAATTACCCTTTACCAAAAGCCAATTGAGTTACGCGGACATACATTCGCCCAGATACGGGCCACCGTCACCCATGTACTGCGCCATGAAATCGCGCACCATTTCGGCATTAGCGATGACCGGCTCAAAGAGTTAGGTGCTTACTAAAACTAGGGTAAAAAATATTAAAAAGCCCCTGTTTATCACAGGGGCTTTTTCATTCATAGAGTTTACTCAGTATCCAGGGCTAAAACGTCCAGTAATGCCGGTACGTAGTACTTTTCCGCATATTCCTTCACCATACGGCGAGTGGAGAAGTATGGGCCAACAGTGCGAATCGCCTCGCGCATCGTCGCTACCCAACCGCGCGGTACATCGTCACGGTCACGCTGGTAGAAAAGCGGGACGACCTCTTCTTCTAAGACGCGGTAAAGTGCGTTGGCATCGGCATCGTCCAATGCCTCAAGCGTATCATAGTGCTCTTTCTCAGAAATAATGGCCCAGCCATTGCGGCCATTATATGCCTCAGCCCACCAACCATCGAGAATGCTCAAGTTGGGAACGCCGTTGAAGGCCGCCTTCATGCCACTGGTACCACTGGCCTCCATTGGCTTGCGGGGAGTGTTTAGCCACACATCAACACCCTGGACCAAATAGCGTGAAACGTGCATGTCATAATCCTCAATAAAGGCGATGCGCCCACCGACTTCGGGATTACGTGCCCAGTTATAGACTTCTTGCAACAATCGCTTGCCGGGATCATCTGCCGGGTGGGCTTTGCCCGCAAAGAGGAATTGTACCGGGCGATAAGGATCGTGTACTAATTCCAACAGCCGCTCAATATTACGGAAGATGAGGTTGGCGCGCTTATAGGTTGCAAACCGCCGGGAGAAACCAATCACCAACGCCTCTGGGTCCAGGAAAATACCGGAGACCAATAGTTGTTCCGGCGGTGTAGCACGGGTTATACGGTCTTCCCGCGCTCGTTCGCGCATAGTGGCGAACATCTTGCGCTTAAGATGCATATGCGCATCCCAGAGTTTCTTGTCAGAGACCTCTTCAAGCCGTTCCCACAAGATCGGTTCGTCTTGATGCTCAACCCAATCAGGGCTTATACTTCGCCGGTACAGACGGTGCATCGCTTCACCGGTCCAGGAGGACAGGTGCACACCATTGGTAACATGCCCAATGGGTACCTCTTTGACTTTCTCACACTCAAAGAGATTCTGCCACATCTCACGAGAGACCTCACCGTGTAACTCACTGACGCCATTGGCATGGCCAGACATCAGCAACGCCAGTTTCGTCATATTGAAGGCTTCTCCATAACCGGAGTTATAACTACCCAGGGCCAAGAACTCCTCACGGTTAAGCCCCATTTGAGGCCAGAAGTCATGGAAATACTTATCCATTAAGCCAAAGGGGAAAGCGTCGTGCCCTGCCGGTACAGGTGTATGCGTTGTGAAAATGGTAGCTGCTTTAACCCGTTTTTTCGCTTCCTCAATACTCATGCCTTGCGACACATACTCCCGTAAGCGTTCCAGAACCAGGAATGCAGCATGTCCCTCATTGATATGCCACACTTTAGGCTTTAGACCGAGGGCGCGCATAATATAAACGCCACCAATACCAAGCAAAATCTCCTGCTGTAAACGCATCTCTTGGTCGCCACCATAAAGCCGGGCGGTTAGCTCACGATCCCAGGGCGCGTTCACCTCAATATCGGTATCCATCAAATACAGACGCGTACGGCCAACATGCACCTCCCAGACGCATAACTGGATGTCACGGTCACCAATACGCAGGGTAACAGCGTGATTCTCAGTACCCTCCTTGCACACCTTGGCCCGCAATGCGACCTCTTGGGGATTGAGGGGGGGATAGATAGCCTCTTGCCAGCCACTGGGATCCAAGCGTTGGCGGAAATATCCCTGTTCATAGAGGAAGCCGATAGCGATGAACGGTAGCCCTAAGTCGCTGGCCTCTTTTGTATGGTCACCGGATAAGACACCTAAACCACCTGAGTAGATGGGTAATGAGGTATGTAAACCAAATTCGGCGGAGACGTAAGCAATCTGGTGTTCCCCTAATTCAGGGTGTGTGCGGGAATACCAATGGTGACCATTGATAATATCGCGCTTAAACTCCAAAAGAACCGCGTCATAGATACGCAAAAAAGAAGGGTCCTTCGCCAACATATCCAGGCGTTCCTGGGGGACCTCCAGTAGAATGCGTACCGGATTATGGCGGGTTGTCTTCCACAAAGTACGATCCAATTGCTTGAACATATCACGGGACGAACGATGCCAGGACCACCAAAGATTATAAGCTAACTCCTCTAATCCGGCCAAGCGTTGGGGTAACTTAGCCCGGATAAGGTTCTCGTCAACATCATGCATAATTCCTTCTCTCCTTCCTTAATGAACTAAGCCGTTTGAGTTGCATAATTTACGGCTTAATCCAAATGACCAAAACAAACATTAAAATTGCAAGTAGGGTAAACTCCACAACCACGCGCAGTGTTAACCGCTCTAATAAGTACTGGTAACCTAGTCCAGTCCAGAAGTAGAGGATCAAAGTTAATAAAGTCGCCGCAGTCCAACTGGAAATCGGCCAGTATCCTAGAACCCAGGCAAATTCACTCTCGATAATCGCAATAATCACGCCGAATAAGAGCACCGGCTTAAAAGAGATACTACTAGCGCTCAACAGTTCTAATGCCAGGAGGCCGCTAACAAACAAAATAACCGGGCCTGTAATCAAGGCCCGTTCCTGTGATTCCAATATAAGACTGAAAACGACAAATCCGATTAGGTAATCCGCGATATTCAAAAGCGTACGGGCCGTTGTGTAACCTGTCCCTTCAGTAGAAAAGGCACGATAGCTCAAGTGTATTAAGCCCCCAATCATCACCCCACTCAAAAGCAAACCGGCTAACCATAAGGGCCAGGAGTGAGCGCGGATTAGGCCCAATGAGGCTAACAGAGCACCTAATGTCGGGGTGATCAGAGAGAAGACCAGCGGACGTTCTTTAACTTCGCGCAAAGGATGTGATTCCATCATGGAGAGCGTACCCGTTGCGACCAACCCCATAAACAGGAAGGTGAGCAATAGATCACTATTAATTGAGAAATTGAGCGGGGATCCAAAAATACTACGTACACCCCACGTAATAGCCGGAAGCTCTATGAAGCGAAATAAGGTAGCGCTTACTAATGTAATAGCGAGTAAAACGCTAAGCTGATTTCTCTCCAGATGTCGATTATCTGGCACTTGGGTAAACATAATGGGAACTATTCTAACGGATGGGTAGTAATTTGTCAACTAAGTCTTGAGACTTAGTCTTAAATTGGTTAGTCGTATAAAAAACTTCTACGCTCTTATCCCGGTGGCCAATGCATCGAACGACCACCTAAGAGATGCATATGTAAGTGGTAAACTGATTGCCCGGCAGCACGACCGGTATTTACCACAACCCGGTATCCATGCGTGTTTAAATTAAAAGATTCTGCCAGTTGCTGTGCAACAAGAAAGAGCTTGCCTAAAACCGCGACATCGTCAGTGGTGACTGCCTCCAGACTAGCGATATGGCGATTGGGAACAATCAAGATATGAGTTGGAGCTTGCGGGGAAATATCCCTAAAGGCGGTTACATCAGCATCTTGATAGACAATATCTGCCGGTATTGTCCCCTCAACAATACGGCAGAA
>JAFGKB010000013.1 GCA_016928755.1 Anaerolineae bacterium
CGTGCCGACGTTGCTGAGTGTGTTTTAATTAAGGCCCTGGTTTTGCAGGGCTGGGCTTTATGCCGTCTGGGCCAGACGGATGAGGCGTTAGTGGTCGCTGAAGAAGCTCTTTCCCTTGGGCAAGCTTCTGGAAATCAAGTGACTTTAGCGGGAATTATGAACTTAATGAGTACGGTCTATGACCTCTTAGGTCAATATAAACCGGCCATTATTTATACGGAAAGGGCATTGGAATTATACCGTGCTGCGGGAAAGCCGGTTGAAGAAGGAGTGATGTTGAATAACCTGGGTGCGACATTAGGTGGTGCCGGAGATTATGTCCGGGCGATTTCTTTTTTCCGCCAGGCACTGGATATTGCGCGGGAGTTTGGCGATTGGAATAGCGAGATGTTGAGTTTGAGCAACCTTGGCGGGATGCAGGTTGGTATTAAGGATTACACATCTGCTGAGCATAGCCTGCGGCATGCGATTCAGATAGCCGAAACTGGTGGGGTTAAATTTCCAGAACCTTATGCTTATCTGGCCGAGGTCTTTCTGGGGCAAGGTAAAATGGATGAGGCCCTGGCGCAAGCTCTGGCCGCAGTTGATTTGGGCTTGGATGTACAGGAAGACTTGGGGGCTGCCTGGCGTGCCTTGGGTAGGGTCGCAGGGGCATTGGCCCGTGAAGTTGTTATCAACGGGCAAGTCATGAGTGCCGTCGCGTGTTTCTCTGAAAGCCTAACCGTCTTTACAGAGATGGGGGCAGAGGCAGAACGCGCCCGCACCCTGCGCGTGTGGGCCGAGTATGAACAGCGACAGGGCAATCGTGAGGCTGCTGTCCGTTTATGGGCCAGGTCTCGCGAGATATTTCAGCAGTTGGGTATGGACCTTGAATTACAGCGGATGGATACGGGGCTTATGCTCTAATTATAGTGATTGTTTACCGGTAAAGTGAAATAGAACGTACTCCCTGTTCCTTCATCACTGGTTACACCTATAATGCCGCCGTGAGACTCGATGATTTCCCTGGCTATGGCCAGTCCTAGCCCGTGTCCTTTTGATTTCTGTCGTCCGCACTGCCCCTGGTAACGACGCTCAAAGATAAAGGGTAAATCCTGTTGGGTAATACCTGGCCCGGTATCTTTCACTTCTACCCATATGCACTGAGTGTCTTTATAGTCTGCCTTAACCTGGATTTTCCCACCGGATGGGGTGAATTTAATAGCATTGTCTAACAGATTATTGATGACCTGTAGAATACGTACTTGATCCACATAGACATTGGGTAAGTTCGGGATAATTGAAGATGTGAGAATGATTTGGTGTTGGTTGCTAGAGATTTGAGCGGCTTCTATGGCTTGACTTAACAGCGCTTTTATATCGGTATATTGGTATTGCTGAGGGTGCGCGCTCAATTGCTCTGGACTGTCCAGGTCATGAAGTAACCGTGAAAGCAGGGTGGATTGTTGTTGGATTATTAATAAGGCATTTTTCTGTTCCATATTTAGTTCGCCCATCCCATTATCTAATAATAGCTCTGTATACCCTTGGATAAACAAAGCTGGATTACGCAGTTCGTGTAAAACGTTGTTAAGCAATGTGTGGGTAGGTGGTATGTCGGATTCGGCCCTTAAGGCCACTTGCCGGGTTTTTTCGAGAATTGTAAGCCCATTGCTCAATTGGTAAGCCACGATAAACAATAACCGCTGTTCTCTAGTGGTAAATGGGCGTTGCCGGCCCAACAAAACCGCTCCTACCGGTTCTTCATCGCGCATAATGGGAGCCTGGAGATATGAGATCAATTGTCCCGGTGTATTGCTCTCACCGGTTGCTGCCTCAGTGATATAACGTTGATTTTCGGCCAGAGGAGGGATGTCTTTCCCTAGTGTCCTGACCATATCTTGCAAGTGTTCCTCAAATGCCTGGAGCCATGAATCAGATGCCTGTACTTGTGTAGTTAGCATTTGCGTTAGGGTGGGGGTGAGTGTCAGGATACCGCTGATCTCATAGGGGATAGCATTTTTTAACTCCGCCAGCGTTTGTCTGAGGATATCAATAAGGTCGTTTCCCATCATTACTCGTATAATCTGGAGTAAGGCACGGGTGCTTTTCTCTCTTTCCTGTGTTTCATCAAAGAGTTGGAGATTTTCTATGGCTGTGCCTAGGTAGTTTCCAATTGCGCTTAGGCTTTGGCGCAGTCCCTTAGAAATGGAACCGGCTTTTTCATCCCCCAGGATTAGCCACCCCAGAATTTTATAACGTGTTTGGAGAGGGATTTGGATTATTGTGTAAGGTGTGGTTTTATCGTTAATGACTATTATATCGTCAAGTAAATTTTGATGGTTATCATTGCGTTGTAGACAATTGATAAGTTTTGCCACTTCCTGCGGTGCACCGGTTTGTACTATAGGGATTAGCGCGCCACTCTCCGGGTCTTCAAGGAGACAAGTCCCTAGTTCCCATCCCAAGTATTCTAAGGTCAGGTTTAAGGCTTTACCGGTCGCGGCCTCAATGTCCCGGATTGACACGATAGACGCCGCCAGGTTAAAGAGGAAAGCCCGCGTTTGTGATTCGCGTTGTGTTCTGGCGTACAGGCGCGCGTTGTTCAAGGCTATCGTCACCTGGTCCGCCATACTTTCCAGCAGGCTGATCTCTTGTTGCGTGAACGTCCGGGGGGTCCGGCTCATCGCACTCAGAACCCCAACCGGTTCATCTTGCACAAACATGGGGACTAATACGGTGGTGCTTACTTTCTCTTCTCGAAATTCAGGTATGGCCAGCCGGGGCTCATTTTCCCACGAGTCGATAATAGAGAGGTTCCCACTTTTCAAGGTTTCCCATGCCACACCTTTGTTATGGGGGATGCGGACCGGGGTATGGGCAAATTGTTTCAACCCCGTTTGAGCTCGGATCACTAAGTCCATACTCTCTCTATCAATAAGGCTGACGGCAGATGCCTCAACTCCTAGGGCCTGGCATATTTCTGCTACAGTGCGCTCCATTACCTTCTGTGGGTCGAGGCTACGACTGACCCGCATGCCGATAGCGTGCATAGCAGAGATTTGGGCTTGTTGTTTTCTTATCTGCTTGCGGAGCTGTATGCCACGTAAGGCCATTGCGGCAATAATGCCAAGCTGTTCCACCTGTATTTTGCTGGCCGAGCTGAGAGGCTGTTTGAGCATCACTAATAAGAATCCCAGGACTCCCTCTGGATGGTCCAAGGGATAGAAATATAGATGGGTATAATTGTAAGCAAGTTGCAGCTTGGTAGCTTGTTCCGGTGTAATCATACCATTGGTGATATTGGGTAATTCGTTGGCCGCGATAGTAAAAACACTTGGTTGTGCTAACATCTCTTGTAAGCGTGGGATTAGGGTTAGGGGGAGTTGTGTGCGCTGTATGGGGAAACCCATAATAGCGGAGTATTTCGCCCCTGTTGTTTGTGCCGATGCTGCAATATCGAGAATTAACTCATTTTCTTTTTTGGTTAGATATAGCCCGTTTACGGCTTCTGGTATAGTTGCCGGAATAGCTTTTAAAACTTCCCCTAAAATTTCCTCTGGTGGCAGTGTTTTGAGCGCGTGATGGGGCAGGCGTACAGGATGGCTGATAGATTCTTTATGGATTATAGCCTTTCCCACCGTTCCCTGGACGATATAAGTATCTGGAATCTGTGGGTAAGGGGCACAGGTTATTTGTAAGGGGTATATGTCACTTGTTGCGGTTGTTAATTCCAAGTTATGTTGCGTAAGGATGTCTGATATTAAAGATTGTTTATTTTGTTTAAGGAACAAACTTAAGTGCTTACCCTTTAATTGCTCAATGGGATAGCTTAGCAGATCTTGCAATATCTGATTACCAGCAAGGATGCGTTCGTATTGGTCTATTAATAGGGTGGGAAGCGGTAAATTGTTTAAATATGGTTGGAGGGGGATTTTAATCTGGGGTGTTGTGAGGGATTCTATCAATTTACCGGCTGTGTTTTCTATTCCCACAAGGGGTAATGTGGCAAATGCACCTAACCGTAACGCAAAAGACCTACCTGGTGCGTTATCTGTGATCGCGATCCAGCGTTCTGCCGGTGCTGTATCTGAGATAAGCAGGTAGGTATCTGGAGGTGCCAGCAAGATAGCGTCATTGAGATTTTTTTGTAAACGACAAGTTTGGAAGGCGAGCGGAGTCTGCAACTCATGGACGGTGTATTTTTTCATCCATTGCGCTTTGCATTCTTTGGGTGCTTCAAAGCCAGCTAATATTATGTTTGGTTTATTTCGCATAGTATGCCTTATTAATGATTCGTATGAATTCTACTCTATATAAGTAGTTCTTACCTTATTATATCCTATTTTTTCGTCTAGTCACGTCGAAAATAGAAAAGTTGGTTTTTTTCAACCAAATACAAACTCTATATATAAAAACAGAGAATTGGCCTCTTGTACCTTCCCCCATAGTACAGTATAATGGCCCTGTTGTCCGTATTGGTTAACCATATAAAACTGAAAATAAGAGATAATGATGAAAATCCTTGAAAGCTTTCGTTTAGCCCTAAATGCACTTACTGTCAATAAGTTACGTGCCGCATTAACCATGTTAGGTATCATTATAGGTGTCGGCGCGGTTATTACCTTGATGTCGGTGGGGCAGGGTGTACAGAACTACATCACCGAGCAGTTTCAATCTATCGGTACGAATCTCTTCTTTGTTATCCCTGGCTCTTTTGAGGCGGAGCTAAAACGCCCGGCTTATCTCACGCTAAGGGATGCTCAATCCTTATTAGATTTGGAACAAGCTCCCCATGTATTACGGGTTGCTCCCGTTGTGGGGGGAAATGCTAGGATCAGTGTGCCCGGTACTGAGAAACGTGTGGAAGTAGATGGTATCAACGAGTTATACTCAGCCGTCCGGGACTGGAATCCAGAAATCGGTTCAATGATTACACTACAGGATAACCAGGCGAAGGCCCGTGTTGCCGTATTGGGGAAGAGCACTGCCGAGGTCTTCTTCCCTGATAATCCCAATCCTAGCGGTGAGCTTATTCGCGTGAATGATGTGCCTTTCCGCGTTATCGGTGTTATGGAGGAACGGGGAGGGAGTAATTTTGGGAGTGAGGACGAGATTGTGTTGATCCCCCTGGAGACGGCCTTGTCCCGGATATTCCCTAATCGCACTCCCCAAGGCCAACCGCGTATTTCGGCAATCTATGTCCAGGCAGTAGCCGAAGATAAGATGAACGCGGCCATTGAGGAAGTATCCCTGATACTTCGCCAGCAGCACCGCATTCTTCCTGGTGAACCCGACGACTTCACCGTAATCAGCCAATCGGACATCATCGGCACATTTGAACAAATCACCGATGTGCTCACGGTATTCTTAGGGGCTATTGCAGGTATCAGCCTGTTGGTCGGCGGCATTGGAATTATGAACATTATGTTGGTATCGGTTACCGAGCGCACGCGGGAGATCGGTCTCCGCAAAGCCGTAGGTGCTCGCAAGCGCGATATTCTGTGGCAATTTCTGATTGAGGCGATCACCCTTTCGACTGTTGGAGGTGTTATCGGCATTATGCTTGGGGCCGGTGGCGCAGCCATAGCCTCGGCAGCCTTGGCAGACGAGGGCTTCCGGGCATCTGTGACCCTCAACTCTGTGTTGTTAGCCACGCTCTTCTCGGCATCAGTGGGGCTGTTCTTCGGTATCTACCCGGCGCAGCGGGCCTCTGGGTTGAACCCCATTGATGCGCTGCGGTATGAGTGATGATCTGCGGAAATGCCTCGCCCCTACAGTCGCCGCACTCCGTCATATTGAGCGAAGCCGAAATATCTCTCACCCTATCTACACCTAAAGAAATCCTGTGAATTTTGTACTTTGCAATTGCTCTTCAATCACCTTAACTAGGATTTTTAAACTGATCGGCTTGCTCAAGTATTCGTTAGCTCCTGCCTCCAGACAACGTTCCCTATCGCCCATCATAGCCAGGGCGGTTATAGCGATGATGGGGATTTGGGCTATATCCGGGTTGTTATTGGCCCGGATGTGGCGGATTACTGTTAACCCATCCATCTTCGGCATTTGGATATCCATCAGGATTAAGTCGGGTGGTTCTTCGCTAATCCGTTCTAAAGCCTCCTGTCCATTGCGTGCTAAGGTGAGCCGGTAGCCCTTTTTCGGTAAATAATCTACGAGTATCGCGATACTTGTCTCATTATCCTCTGCTAGTAAGATATGAGGTTGTGTTATTAGCTGCTTTTGGTCATCCAAATTAGAGGTTTGATAGGGTGGGGCCATCGTTACCGGTGTTTTCTTGTCAGATTTAAATGTTGTTGTGTTCGGCCCAGACCAGGGGAGTGATATAGTAAAGCGGCTACCTTTACCTACTTCACTCATAACTGACACACTCCCCCCATGTAATTCGACCATGCGGCTTACCAGTGAGAGTCCTAGCCCGGTTCCCATATACTGCCTTGAGAGACTACTGTCTAATTGGACAAAGGGCTGGAATAGCTGTTGCATATCGTCTAGGGAAATGCCGATACCTGTATCCCATACCGTGAAGTGAACTACTTCTTGCTCTGCGTCACCGGTTACCTCAAGTCCAATACTACCTCCCTCTGATGTGAATTTGACAGCGTTGTTTAGTAAGTTGACCAAGATTTGCTTCAACCGCCGTTCGTCGGCTTGTAGTCTAGTCACTGTATTATCAAGGGTAGAGACAACCTTCAGTCGCTTTTTGTAAGCTAATTGCTTAATCATTCGCAAGCTGGCTTGACAGAGGTCTTCGACGGTCACGGGTGTAATTTGCAATTCCATTTTGCCGGCACCGATTTTGGAGAGGTCAAGGATGTCATTGATAAGGGCGAGGAGATGTCGCCCACTTTCCTCGATTCTGCTCAGTGAACGGGCTTGGCGTTCGGTTATAGGTCCTTGGATTTCCTCTTGTAACATTTCCGATATACTTAGGATTGCGTTAAGCGGGGTGCGGAGTTCGTGACTCATACTGGCGAGAAACTCATCTTTTAACCGGGCTGCCCGGGCCAGTTCTGCATTAGCCCGGCTCAGATCGGTTGTCCGCTCTACGACTCTTTGGGCCAACAAGCTGCGTTCGGTTATCAACTTCTCATAAAGTTGCGCGTTCATTAATGCCACCGCAGCTTGATCTGCCAGGGTCTCTATCACCAACACATCATCTTTGTCAAAAGCATTGGGGTGTGGACTTTGAATATCTAGTACTCCTACCACGACCTTGCCGGCTCGGATAGGCACACTCAATTTAGAGCCTGATATAGGTGTATTCTGTTGTAGATTGAAGTAATTCGGGTCTAGCTTGATGTTGTCAACTAGTCTTGTTTGATCGTGTTGTGCAACCCAACCCACGATGCCCTGTCCTAAAGCTAAGTGTGGGATTTCAGGATAGAGGCTTTCAGTATTGCCGGCTTTAGCCCGGAGTATCAATGTCGTTTCATCATCACTTATCGTAAAGAGAGCTACATGATGGTAATTAAAACTTTTCTGCACCAGGTGTACAATCCGCTCCATTAGTATATTTAGCTCCAATACGGCGGCAATTTTGCCCCCGATATCGTTAATCATAGCTAATTGGGTGACCCGTCGTTCTCGGGCCTCCTCAGCCCGTTTGTGGTCGATGATTTCCCAGGCGAGGTCTGCAAGTTGTGCAATGGTTTCAATATCCACTTGTGTATAGGCAATGGGTTTGTTGCCTACGCCTAAAACGGCCACAATCTTATCGCCGCGAATTACCGGTATGACGGCTTCCCGGACTAAGGCGGCGTGACCTTCCGGTAATTCTTTGCTATGTTGCAATGTAG
>JAFGKB010000098.1 GCA_016928755.1 Anaerolineae bacterium
AATCCTCAAGCCATAATCTTATCAGAGTATATCGGTGGGGAGGGAGATTATAGCGGTTTTGCTAAACCAGAATTAGGTATGGAACTCACCACGGCTATGTATCAGCAGGGAGCGGATATAGTGTATGCTGCTGCCGGCGGGAGTGTGTTGGGCGCGATAGAGGCGGCTAAAAATGAGAACCAACTGATTATTACCACCGGCTCTGACCAACGCTGGATAGCACCGGGAGTGGTTGTCACCAGCAGGACTAAGAATATGGATATTGCTGTGTACGACCTTATCGTACAGCTTCTGGCAGGGGACCTTAAAACCGAACTTATCCAATTCGATTATCGCTCCAATGGGGTGGGCTTTGCACCGTTATCAAAAGAACTTGTTCCTGATGACGTTATGAAAGAGTTCGAGACCGTGAAAAATGACTTGAGCACCGGAAAGATTAATATTGAACTGGAGTGCCAGCCATGAGAGATTTGTTAAAACGTATCAAGCATTGGTGGAGCGTGCAGCTTAGCCGCCAGATTATCGCTATCGCTTTACCTGTAACTGTGCTTTTTTTATCTGGGTTGGGCTTTGTTGCATTCCGGTTAAGTCAAAAGGCTATCATTACCCAGGTGGAAGCGCGTAATAGCCAATTGGCAACTCAGATAGGCGAAGAGATAGCCGCAATGTATAATTACGTTATAGATACCCTCAGATTAGAGGAACAATTACTACAAAATGAAGAAAGTTTAAAGCATCAGGCCACTTATCTAACCCAACTGCGCTCTAGTTTCCGTTATACATACAATGATATATGGGTGCTTAACCCGGATGGGGAGCTTACACTTTCGGCAACCGGTAGTCTTCAAGAGGTATTGCAGAACGGCGCAGTCTATTATGATCCCCCGATTCCTTTTGAATTAGAACCGGCGTTACAAGCAGCCTTCGACCAAGGACTGATCGGTGAGAGTAAGGTTGCTTTCCGCGATATTATGGCTACGCCCTATGTGACATTGCTCTTGCCTATGACGGCCGGCAATGCCAAGATCACCGGTGCAATTATCACCGAAATTGACTTGCGTTCGTTGTGGACCAAGGTTGATAGTCTGCGCATGCAAGATGGGAATATCATTATCATTGATCAACAAGGTACTATTTTGGCACACCGTGATCGTGAACGCATTGGCCAGGTGATGCACGCCGAAGCGATAGCTTCCGTATTGGATGGTTATGCCGGGGCAACGACATATACATATGAGGGTATTGAATACTTAGCTGCATACGCGCCTATTGGGGAACCTTGGGGCTGGGGGGTTATTGTCGAGCAGGAGAGTGAAACCGCTTTACGTCCAGTGCGTACTGTGGCATTGATCTCCTTGCTGGTAACCTTGCTGAGTGCAGTCACTGTTTCTATATTACTGCATAGTGCCGTGCAGCGAGCGGTAGCGCCCTTGCAGGCATTAAGCGCGACAGCTTCAGAGATAGCTACAACCCGCAACCTCAATTACAACCTCAACCTGGATCGTGAAGATGAGGTTGGAGTGTTGAACAACTCTTTAAAACATATGCTTATGGCACTAAATCAGGCCCAGCAGACAATGCAACAACTCAATGAAGAATTAGAACAACGAGTTATTGACCGCACGGTTGATTTGGAGACAGCCAAACAGGAAGCCGTTACCGCCCGTATACAAGCGGAAGAGGCGAGCCAGATGAAGAGCGTTTTTCTGGCCAATATGAGCCATGAGTTACGGACCCCTTTGAACGCGATTATTGGCTATAGCGAGATGCTTCAGGAAGATGCTGAGGATTTCGGTTACGAAGATATTATCCCCGATCTACAAAAGATTCACTCCGCCGGCGGGCAACTGCTCACTATCATTAATGATATTCTTGACTTGTCGAAGATTGAAGCCGGTAAGATGGAGTTTTATTTAGAGACCTTCCCCTTAAAGCACCTAATCGAAGAAACCGTGGCAACCGTACAACCTATACTTGATAAGAACGGGAACACCCTGGAAATCTGGGTGGATGAAGATTTAGGTATGATAAGTAATGATGTCACACGTGTGCGTCAGGTGCTGTTTAACCTATTGAGCAACGCGGCCAAGTTCACACAAAATGGCCAGATAACGCTGACGGCCAAACGGGATACAGACTTGGTATATATCAGTGTTGCGGATACCGGTATTGGCATCGCCCCGGAGCATATAGAGCGCATCTTTAAAGATTTTACCCAAGCCGACCGCACTACCACTCGTAAATATGGGGGGACAGGGTTAGGGCTATCTATTAGCCAGCGACTCTGCCGTATGATGGGGGGTGATATACTTGTGGATAGTGAGCTAGGCAAAGGCTCTACTTTCACAGCTAAAATCCCGGTACAGATAAAGTTACGCATGGCCGGGGAAGAACAAGGCACGCCTCCCCCGGAGACTAAGCTACCTGAGACCTTGGATAAATATCAAGAAGCGCAAATTACGACCAACGATGTGACTGTACTGGTTATTGATGATGATAAGGCAGTACAAGACTTGCTGACCCGCCACCTTACCAAAGCCGGTTTTAACGTTGAAATTGCCAAGACGGGTCAGGAAGGTCTTAATCTGGCTCAGGAATTAAAGCCAGATGTTATTACTTTGGACGTTATGTTGCCTGATATCGAGGGCTGGGATGTGCTGGCAACGCTTAAAGCCACCCCTGAACTGGCAAATATTCCGGTAGTGATGCTCACTATTGTTGAGGAGTTGGACAAGGGATTCACTCTACAAGCTGCCGATTATCTTATCAAGCCTATCAACCGCGAAGAGCTGATACGCACCCTGAAAAAGTACCGGGCTGAGTCTGAGACAGACAGCCAGTTAGCCAAATCTAGCGTCCTTGTGCTTGAGGATGATGACTCTACCCGTTACTTCCACCGCCGTATTTTAGAACAAGAGGGTTGGCACGTTACGGAAGCTGAGAATGGACTGGCTGGACTTGAGCAGCTAAACCAAAGTACTCCAGACCTTGTCTTACTTGACCTGATGATGCCCCAAATGAACGGGTTTGAGTTCCTGCAAGAGATGCGCCGGAATCAAACCTGGCGTGATATCCCGGTTGTAGTTGTCACAGCCAAGGACTTGACGATTGAAGAACGGTCAAAGTTAAATGGTTATGTGAAATATGTACTTCAGAAAGGCACCTATAGTTATGAACAACTGCTTTCGGAAGTGAAATCCCTTATTATGGAGCGGCTACGAGTTATAGACTAAAGATTATGGGAGATTACTAATGCCCGATAAAATAACACAACAAGATGAAGTAAACCGGTTATTAGAAAGAATAACCGAATTAGAGCGCGAACTCTATCGTGCCCAAGACCAATATCGTTTATTACAGAAGCAAGCAGAGATTGGATTGCGTGAAGCCAAAGAGGTCGCCGAATCAGCTAATCAAGCAAAGAGTTCATTCTTGGCTAATATCAGCCATGAGTTACGCACGCCTCTTAATGCCATTATCGGATACAGCGAGATGTTACAAGAGGAAGCCGAGGAATTAAAGTATAATGATTTACTGCCTGATTTAAGAAAGATTCATCGGGCTGGTAATCACCTACTACAACTTATCAATGATGTCTTAGATATATCCAAGATCGAAGCCGGACATATGCAGCTTTACCTTGAGCTGTTCGACGTGCGGAATGTTGTCGATGAAGTTTTAACGACTATCCGGCCCCTCATCAGTAAGAATGAAAACCATCTGATTGTTGAGCGTGCCCCAGACTTAGGGACAATGTATGCCGATATGACTAAAGTCCGCCAGATTCTATTTAACCTGTTAAGCAATGCGGCGAAATTTACCCATCAAGGGGTTATTACGTGCGAAGTTACACGAGACACGGCAACCCATACCCTGCTTTTCAAAGTTACGGATACAGGGATTGGTATTACAGAAGACCAACTCAGTAAACTATTCCAGCCCTTCACTCAAGTAGATGCCTCTATGACACGTCAGTATGGGGGTACTGGGTTAGGTCTGGCCATCACCCGCCGTTTCTGCCATATGATGGGCGGTACAATTGAAGTTCAGAGTCAGCCTGGCAAAGGTTCAACGTTTATAGTCCGGTTACCTGTTCATGTTATCCAGGAGCCATCTGCGCAGCCAGAGACGGCAGATGTAGAAGCCATATCCAAGGGTCTTCTCCCCGTATTACAGGAGACTTTGGAAAATCAGAATACGCGTGTGCTGGTTATAGATGATGACCCGGCAGCTCGTGACTTAATCACACGCTTCCTGGAAAAAGAAGGGTTCCAAACCTTTACGGCGCGTAATGGTAAAGAGGGGTTGGCTATGGC
>JAFGKB010000099.1 GCA_016928755.1 Anaerolineae bacterium
ACCAGCATCGACACCCGGTAGCCGCAGCCCGCCAAGCTCAATCACCCACTCCCCGCGCAGATTTAGACGCTCCCGCGAAGTAACCAGAACCCTCACATTTTCTGCATAGCCAAGGATATCACTGATCACCGAGACACCATCCATAAGATGCTCAAAATTGTCCAGGATTAGGAGCAGATGCTTTTCCCGCAAATAATTAAGTAACTGGGTCAAGGGGGCCTCAGACTCGCGCTGGAAGAAGGGAAAAGAGAGCGCGTCTGCAATAGCGGAGACCAAAAACTCATGTGAGGCTAAAGAAGCTAACGATACGAAGCACACACCATCGGCAAAACTATCCAGGTGCTCTTGGGTAACTTGGATAGCCAGCCGCGTCTTCCCCATCCCGCCAGGGCCGGTCAGGGTCAGCAAACGGCAGGTATCATCAACCAACAAGTTGTGAATTTGTCGTCGTTCGTCCTCACGCCCGATAAAGGGTGTCGGGGGAATCGGTAAATTATAACCAGGAGCCGGGACACCTAAAAACGAAGTACTTATACTTTGCATGGGAGACTGATAAGAAACTGTTGGCGGCGGCTGAAGCTGAGATTGTGGACCAGTAGGTTTTCGGCCAGCTCGAATCTGTTTATACAAAGCTATCGTTTCTGATGTTGGCTCTGTATTAACCTGGGTGCGTAGAATACGCACACATTCATCGTACTGATGCAAGGCCATAGCACGTTGGCCATTACGAGCGTATAAATCCATGAGGCAGTAGTGCGCCTTTTCACTCAATGAATCAAAAGACACCCACTTACGGGCATATTCAATAGCAGCATCGAAATTATCTTGGGCAGTATAACAGTGAACCAAGAACTCCAACCCATTTATCAATTGGTAGCGCAGTGACTCAGCTTCAAAAAAGAGCCATTCATCAAATCCTGGGCTATCCTCGATAGAGAAACCCTGCATAAAATCGCCTTGATAGTGTCCAACAGCGGCGACCAATTGAGGAACACAGGCCAGACAGCTTTGGACCGCCCAAGGTTCAGGCATCTGGCATGTGGATAACGTTTCCCGCACCAGGATGACATCAACCCAGAGCTTTGAATCCCCCCCTAACGCCACAGATTCGCGGTCCATATCTAGCCAACCGGCGATAGGGGTCTGATTCAAAGCCCACAGAGTGCGCCGCAGGTAGGCAAATGCGCTACTACGGTCATAGTCAGGCCAGAGCAGTGTCGCCAGAGCCTCACGGCTGTAGCGTTGGCCGGTTACCGCGAGGTAAGCCAGCAAAGCCACAGCCTTACGGCGTTTTATCTTAACCGGCTGGTCATCCACCATCACTTGGGGATAGCCGAGCAGGGAAATCCGTAATTGCGCCAACGAACTAACACCCCTTAACGCTTAACATCAGGACTACAACGATTCGGGTAAAACGGTTGCACGCTCCCCGGCAATATAAGCTTCTAAATTCTCACGGGCCTCATCATCGGTGAATTGCACCGGTGGGGATTTCATAAAATAAGCCGAGGGTTCGACAATTGAACCGGCCAAACCCCGGTCAAGGGCCAACTTGGCAGTGCGCACCGCGTCAATAATCACACCGGCACTATTTGGGCTATCCCAGACTTCGAGCTTTAGCTCAGCGCTGAGCGGGATATTGCCGAAGGTCGTGCCTTCCATACGTATATAACACCATTTACGATCTGTCAACCACGGCACATAATCACTAGGCCCTACGTGGATATCATTATCGGCCAGGGGATAAGGAATCTGACTGGTAACGGCACTGGTCTTAGAAATCTTCTTGGATTCCAGGCGTTCCCGTTCCAACATATTCAAGAAATCATCATTACCACCGAAATTCAATTGGTAAGTGTGGTCAATCTTTACGCCACGGTCTACAAAGAGCCGGGTTAACACTCGGTGCAGGATTGTAGCTCCAACCTGACTCTTAACATCATCACCGATAACAGGAAGCCCACGCTCCGCGAAACGTCGTTGCCAGTAGTCTTCGCGAGCAATGAAGACCGGAATACCGTTGACCAAGGCGCAACCAGCATCCAGGACTTGCTCGACATACCACTTGGTCGCCATCTCACTGCCCACCGGCAGGAAATTCACCACCACATCGGTCTTGGTATCTCTGAGAATTCCTAGGATATCAGCAGTAGGCCCAGGGGCCTTCTCGATCACCTGGGACAGGTACTTCCCCAAGCCATCGTGGGTCATACCACGATAAACAGGCACATCTAAATGAGGGACATCTGAGAATTTAATAGTGTTATTGGGAGGGGTAAAAATAGCCTCCGATAAATCCTTCCCTACCTTATTAATGTCAATGTCAATGCCGGCGGTGAACTCAATATCCCCTACATGATAAGGACCTAACCGGGGATGCATTAAGCCGGGGATAATGGCATCATCAGGAGCATCTTTATAGAAGTTTACACCTTGTACTAAAGCCGAAGCACAGTTACCAACACCGATGATTGCAACACGAATTTTTCGCTCACTCATACCTGATACCTCCAAAAGTTATTGTGGGATTTATAGTAGTGTTTTTACATCTTGCATTTTATGCTTTACAACCCTTGCAACGTTATCTCAATAACGAGAAACCACTTAAGTTAAAAGCTAATGGTATACTATAACATAAGCAATATTTTACCACATTTATGAAGAAAAACTTAGCGTTATTTGCGCTTTTGGCCTGGTATTGACGCGGTAAGGTTTTTTTGATATGCTTAGTTATCATTACCCCAACGCCAAAAGTAAAGAGGAAAGGAGTCATAGTATCATGGCAGAGGTTAAAGAACTTCAGGTTTCAGTTGTTGCGAATCAAGATAGCACACTAAGCAATGCTCTTGGGTGGCTAATCCAGGAGTTGGAAGAACAATACATCGTTGTAGAACGTGATAACGGCGAATACGGTGTACTATGTGTGGCGGATATAGCATGGCTCTCTTATCAAGAAACATTGAGTAGACTGGGACAATATATTCATTCTGCCCATAAAGTAGATGCTAACGATTTAACTGCCGATGAACTCACTGACTTTATCACCCAACACAGCGGAGAATTCATTCTAGTTTTTGAGGGGACAGAATTCAAAAGGCTACTGCTCGAACCCGCTACGATTATGGGAATAGATGAGGAGTGGCACAGAGCTTGCAAACGGGTTAAATGCAGAAACTGCCAGCGCAATGTGGTCTTATGCGATAACCGCCGCAGGTGTCCCATTTGCGGTCAAGAT
>JAFGKB010000334.1 GCA_016928755.1 Anaerolineae bacterium
ATTATACTCTTCTGAACGCTTAGAAAGGAATATCATCCTCTTCATAGGGTGCCGGAGGTTCAGATGCTATCGAGCTATCAAAAGAACCGCCAACTTCACTCCGCCCACCTAAGAATTTAATGGTGGTGGCGGTGAGTTCATAAGAAGCACCGGGCGTGCCATCGCGGCGCGTCCAAACACGTGGCCCACCGGTATCACGGTCGGGGGCCAGACGCCCCTCGACAAACACCTGTTTACCTTTACTGAGATACTCATTACAAACCTCGGCTAACTTACGCCAAGCTGTGATACGAAACCAAATAGTCTCTTCACCTTGCGAACCATCCGGATTATTCCATTTGCGGCTAGTAGCGATACTAAATGAGGTCACAGGAGTGCCATCTGATGTATAGCGCATCTCTGGATCGCGACCTAAGTTGCCAATAATTGTGACTTTATGATACATAACGTTCCCTCCTCATTAGGAAATAAAGTAGTGACCCTTACTGCCAATCGCCTTCAACAAAACAGATAAGGCCATCAACAATCCCTTGGGCTACAATATCGGGATGCTGGGTTAGAAGTTCGCGATCGTCCAGCATAAAACCCGTCTCGATAATTGCAGCCGGTGTGTTACGGTCAATTTCATAGTATGCATGATAACGGGTCATATCATAGGTGATGGTGTGCGCATCGAATGGCAAACCCGTGCGCTCTTGATAATAACGGCTGACACAATCTACCAATCGTTCAGAAGCACGGTCCACATATCCCGACTCGGCCCGCGCCACCTTGAAACCGGTCTTTCCAGGATAGGTACAGGAATCGGCGTGGATGGAGATCAATGCTTGCGCCTGGTAACCGGCCAGTCGACTATCGAACTCTTCAAGTAAATCTGCCTCCCATCCATGAGCAGTTAGCAAAGCCACAACACGGCGGGCGACATCGGTGTTAATATCAACCTCTTGCAGGCCATCAGGACAAATTGCCCCGCTATCACTGCCTGTATGGCCCGCAATCACACCGATACGTGTCACCTGGGGTGTCGCCGGGGTAGGCGTAGGCAACGACTCTGGCGTACCCTCCGTCAAGGGTATGGTAAAGACCCCGCCCTCTTGGACCGGCGCGGCAGGCTCACCGGTCCGCGCCGAGATAATAGGGAGAATATCGGTAGGCACAGTTAAAGCCGCGAAACATGCAATAAGTACCAAGACACGAATTGTCCACCCCACGGCCCAAGGGTCAGAAGCGGTATTGTTATTTGGCACGCGCTTATACCCTTTCTTTCACTAAATTAGTTCCCGGACTAAAATATCCTTGAAATGCCTTAATGGGACCACAGCAAACGTTCCTGGATCCCAAATATTGATTCCCAATCTCCGCGATACATCAGAAAATTTAATAAGAGACGCTTAAACATCATTGTATCTTCAAGCATAGGATAATGCTGCGCTTTTTTCAATAAGAAAACTCGCATATTCGATTTTAATTCGTTAATCAGCTCTACCACCGGTGGTTCAACAATCGGGTCCTGTTGCCCATAAATTAAGAGTACCGGAACTTCGATGCTGGATAGCGCCGCTTGTAAATCCAATACCAGCACCGACTTGAGACTTTCGACAATTGCCGAGCTATCAGTTCGCGGAGCCTCAATAACAACCTCATCATAAAGATTGAGTCGCCGCCCCAAGATACTCTGGGCCGGGTTATCACTGCCACGGAAATCACTTAATACACGCGCTATATACTCACCGGCCAACGGTACACCGATAGCCATGACCTGCCGCGCCTTTTCTGGATACCGAGCGGCAGTCAATAAAGCAACCACACCCCCTAACCCGTGACCAATCAAAGGAATGTGGTAGAGTTGCAACTGATCCATAAATTCAACGAGCTGTTTAACATACTCTTCAACTTTATAACGTGTAACAACTTTATCAGAAGCCCCAAAGCCCCAAAAATCCAATGCATAGCTACGATACGCAGATGACAAGTCCATCATTGAGGGGACCCAGTAACGACTGGACCCCAACCAATCATGAAGAAAAAGTAACGATTCGCCATGCCCCATAACCTCATAGTGCACCAGCCCTGTATTGAGAAGCACATCGCCCATGGCTAAAGCCTCCCTTCAATGAACTCATCTTATGCGCCGGCGCCATTCACTCTTCATATTGTAGGCATCCCAATCGTCCTTATGCATCAGGAAATCGCGAAGTAACCGGTTAAATTTACTGGTATCCTCCAACATAGGATAATGCTGCGCCTCTTCAAAAGGATAGCTCAAGGCATTGTAGTCTAAGTCTTCAATAATATCCTCATCAGGCGGCTGAATAATAGGATCTGCCTGCCCATAGACTAGGAGCAATGGCATTTCTATCTCATCCAGAACATCTGCAATGTCTTTCGTCATCATAGACCGTATACTTTGTACTACGGCATCGCTATCGGTCTTAGTAGCCTCCATCTCGACTTCTTCATACGACTTCAAGCGGCGTCCCAGAATAGCTTTGGCCGGATTATCGCCACCACCAAAGTTCATCAGTCGGGAACCAATATGGCTACTCATCAAGGGGGTGCTCACTGTCATAATCTGCTCCACCCGTTCAGGGAACTGAGCAGCAAATAACAGCGCTACGACACCACCTAAGCCGTGGCCAATCAATGGGACTTTACCAATACCCATCTGATCCATAAAGAGCGCCACTTGGCCCACATATCCAGCAACGGTGTATTTAGCGCGTACCTTATCAGAATCTCCAAATCCCCAGAAGTCCAACGCGTAAGCACGATAAGAGGAAGACATATCCACCATTGTTGGAACCCAATAACGCCAAGATCCCAACCAATCGTGGAGGAACAGCAATGGCTTTCCCCTACCTAGTGCCTCATAGTGCACCAGACTACTTTCGAGGATAATAGCACTCATAGGCTAAACTCCTCTCAATAAAATCAGGCTTTGCCGATTTCTTTTAAAATGCGTTCTACCTGCTCCGTCAACTCATCAGGAGCAAAAGGCTTCAAGATATAATCTTGTGCCCCAACGTCCAATCCTTCTTCGATCTCGCTCTCTTGACCCTTAGCAGAGAGGAAAACCACCGGTATATTCTCTGTCAGTGGATTCTCCTTAAGCTTCTTACAAGCTTCATAGCCTGTCATTCTAGGCATCCTGACATCCATTAAAATTAAATCTGGCTGTACATCAGGAGCCATCTGAACAGCTTGTTCCCCATTTGATGCTTTCTCAACTTCATAGCCAGCAAACTGTAATGTAAAGGCTATCAAATCTCGGATGTCACGCTCATCCTCAGCTACCAGAATTTTTTTAGCCATCCTCTCTTACTCCTCATACACAACCATCCCATTAACCAGATGGGAGATTTCTTCAGCTAAAGCCTCTCCTGAAAAAGGCTTGCTTAGAAAGCGATCGACCCCCATAGCCTCTAACTGCTGGGCTTTTCCATTTGAACCCGTCACACCATCCAACATCACAATCACCGGTATATCCATTGTGTCTTTATGACGTTTGATAGCTTCTAAAACCTGATAACCATCAATATCAGGTAGTTTCAAATTCAACAGAATCAATGCAGGGTCTAACTCCTTTACCAACTCTAAAGCATGTTTCCCTAAACGCGCGGCATGAACACCAAGACCTTGTGTATAAAGTGAACGGCGCATCATGTCTAACGTTTCAGGGTCATCGTCCACAACTAAAACCGTTCCTTGTTTACAAAGGATACGATCAATAACCTGCAGTAGTTTATGCTCATCCAAGGGCTTCGTCAGATACTCGGCGGCACCAAGACGCAAACCCCGCTCACGGTCAAGCACAACCGAGATCACGACTACCGGAATACCCGCAGTTACAGGCTCGCGCTTAAGCAATTGTAACACCTCGAATCCATCCAAATCAGGCAGACGAATATCCAAGGAGATCAAGTCCGGGAGTTGTATGCGTGCCATATGGAGCGCGTCCTCACCCGAATGTGCGATCAGGATATGATAGCCTTCATTTTCCAATGTAACCCGTAGGAATTCGGCAATTTGGACATCATCTTCCACCACTAAGATCGTCGTCTTAGCCGGCTGTGAGTCTCCCATCAAAGTAGACGGCCCAATACCCACATCTACAGTAGGCTCATTGTCCGCCAATGGTAAGGTAAAGTAGAAAATACTGCCTTTATCTAACTCGCTTTCTACCCAAATCTCACCACCATGCAACTGTACTAACGAGAATGTAATAGCCAACCCTAGCCCGGTACCTGAAATCTCACGCACGCCGGGGTCATCCACCCTATAAAAACGCTCAAAAATTTGCAGCTTATCTTTTTCAGAAATACCAATACCGGTATCGGCAACGGCTATATGCATTACGCCATCACGTACATAAGCATATACAGCAACTTCGCCCCCATCAGGTGTATATTTATACGAGTTCCCGGCCAAATTAGTTATAATCTGAGTGACACGGGAGGGGTCACCATACACCAAGGGCAAGCTAGGGGGAACAATAGCTCTTAACGTCAAGGACTTCTCCGCCGCTTTCGGATGCAAGGTATCTACAACTTGTTGTACTATCGGGCCAACATCCACCGGCTCCAAGTGCAATTCAACACGCCCGGTTTCGATGCGTGAAATATCCAATAAATCATTGACAAGATTTGTCAACCGGTCAACATTCGACTTCACAATACGCAAAAAGCTATTCTGTTGCTCGGAAAGCGGCCCGGTAGCCCCCATCAAGATAAGGTCAACATAGCCCTTAATGGCGGTCATCGGTGTGCGCAACTCATGAGAGACGGTAGACACAAACTCGTTTTTAGCCCGGTCAGCTTCTACGATAGCCGTTATATCACGGAAAACCGAGACAATCCCCAAGAATTCATAACGGGGTGAGACAACTGGCGAGAGATGGATACTTACCACTCCACGTTCTGTGTCCAGACGCTCCACAAGGAAATCACCGGCCTGGTAGGAGCGGGGATTATGCCGCCAGGCATCAACTTGGGCCATCCACTCACGCGCACGTGAGCCATACAATCCCAACATATCATCCAGGAACCGGCCCAGGGCTTGGGAACGGGAAACTGAGAGAATACGCTCCGCAGCAGCATTAAACAAGATGACACGTCCGTTGGCATCCGCAACCATCACGCCATCCGCAATACCTTCCAAAATAGCCTGATTCTTAGCGGCCTCAATCTGTTGGGAGCGCAGCATAGTCCCTAACCGTTCTGCCTGCCCCCGAATAAGGCGATAAAGTTCCGCATTATTCAGTGCATTGCCTAACTGAACTGCAGCAGCTTCGACCAAGCGCAATTCAGTCTCAGTGAAAGCACTCGCATGTTTAGACTGTAAGAAGACCACCCCTAAGGCGTTGTCCTCACGTCCCATAATGGGCACGGCCAACACCGCGCAGGTATCACTACTTCTGTCAATGACCCAACGGTCATCTTTGAAAACATCCGGGATGACGACCGCTTGACGGTTATTCAACACCCAGCCCACCAACCCATCACTACGCGAGAACCGGGTAACCAGTCCGCCCGGTGGAATCTGGTCCGGACGGCCAATAGCCGCACGGATCAGTAATTGACCGGTATTAGTATCGGCTAACAATACCGAGCCACGCTCAGCCTTAACCGCATCGCGGAGGATTAAGAGCGCTTGATTCAAAACTCTATCAATATCGAGCGTAGAGACTAACTCCGAAGCTAACCGGTACAGGACATCTGTACGATCGCGCTCCAACTTAAGGTCTTCTAAAGCCGCAGCAAGTTCCAAAGTGCGCTCATGCACACGACTTTCCAACTCTTGAGAGAAAGACTTAACCTCATCAAATAACCGGGCATTTTCGACAGCCACAGAAACTTGGTCCGCTAACGCGGTTAAAGTCGCAACTTCTGTAGGGAAGAAGTCACCGGTCTGTTCACGACTAGCCTCTAGTATCCCCACCGCACGGCCATCCACCGTGAGAGGCACCAGTATAGCCGAGCCAATCGGTACCGCGCTATCGGAAAGCATAGGATCAGCATAAGCATCATCAATAACAATAGGCATCCCAGTTTGTCCAACAGAACCAACCAGGCCCTCACCACGAGCAAAAGTGATACCCTCAAGGTGCTTTAGCGCATAACCGGATACAGCTTTGGGTATAAAATTACGCCCCTTCTTATCCTGTAAGAAGATAATTGCGTGATCATAACCTAATAAACCAGTCACAGCACTCGCTACTGTATCTAATACAGATTGCAAATCTAGCTTGGTCGTAATTGAACGGCTTAATTCATTAAATAGCTGCAAAGTATCAACCCGACTCTTGAGGTCCTCAACCAAGCGGTTATTCTGGATTATCAGAGAGACTTGCGCCGCGAAGATTTCGACCAGCTCAGCTTTTGAACGGGTCGGGATACGTCCATTGACGGGCATATCAAGGGACATCATTCCTACAACTTCACCGCTACTGTTCCTCAGTAAAGTCAGGAACACATCTTCACGATGCCACATACCAGGTTTACGGGCCTCAATACCATCGGGTAAAAAGCTCTCTATACCTGCGGTTAACGCACCGGCCTGTTCAGCCGGAATATAATAACAGCTCCCCAGACGGTAACGTTCCTGGAATAATGGCACAACCCGCTCCCAAGATACCGTGGTCCGTTTCATACGCTCCAGGTCTACCAAAGGAATACCCGCACCGGCAACACGCTGTAACTTTTTATTTTCCAAAACACTGATTAAGACGACGCCAAAACCAACGCTTTCCTGGATTGCATAAGCCACATCCAACAGCATATCCTCGAGCGGACGATCTGAGCGCATCGTCCGGCTAACTTCCAACAGTTTCCCCATCTGTTCAGCACGTTGGTGCATTAATTCACCACGCTCTAGTTGCAACTGGTAATGCCGCGCATTACCAACGGCAATAGAAGTTTGGACGGAGAGACCTTCAACAAATTCTAACATAGAAGCTGCAAAAGCTTGAGGACGAGAACTCTGAATTAATATAATCGCCGCAAGTTGTTTCTCGTAGAAAACGGGGGTCAGAAGTAATGAGCTAGTACCCGGTAGGTAGTCGGGGCTAAGAGTCTGCTCCACATCAGGGAGATAGTAAGTCTCGGGCTGCTCCACAAAATGCCACAATGGAGGTGATTTCTGCGGATTCGACAACAGTTCTTTAATGTATGTCAAATCCTTATCTTCATAACCATAAAAAGCGCGTAGCTCAAAACCACTTTCCATAGGTGCGACATTAGCCGCCGTCCCTGACCACAGGGCAATTAATCCGGCCTCCGCTCCACAGAATTTAATAGCCTCACTGAGAACGATGTTTAAGATATGGTCTAAGTTTAACGTTGCCGTAATCTCCTGGGTCACTCGCTGAAGCGACTCTAAAGCATTGAGTCGTCTGCGTAACTCTTCATCAGTCTGTGTATACAGGCGTGCATTCTCAATAGCTATCGCCGCTTGTTCGGCCAGGACTTGCAAGAGTGAAATCTCATCTTCTGTGAAATGGTGCGACTTTGTGAATTGTACAGAGAGTAATCCGATCACCTCTTCAGCCCGGTGCATTGGAACATCAGCAAAAGCACGGAAACCTTCTGAACCGGACAGGGGCGCAATCTCGGCAAATCCTGGTTGCAAGTCTACATTTTCAGAGACTACTAACTCATTTGCGGCTACGGCATGAGCACGACCATAACGGATCACCGGGATGTTTTGAGAGAGTTCCCAATATTGCTCAGAGACACCACGTGCCGCGACCAAGTCTAGTAATTTCGTAGCCGGGTTAAGGACAAAAATAGCGGTGCGTTGACAATGTAAAAAGCTAGACACTGCCCCGACAATAGATTCCAGGACCTCTTCTAAATCAAGAGAGACTCCCATTTTGGAAGCAACGGCCACTAAAGAACTCAGTTGAGGGGAACGTTGCAAGACTTCATCGGTTTGCGCATTCCGCAAACGGTCTAACGCCGTCACGTGGATTATGGTCAACATAGCACTAGCTAATTCAAAATCATTGATGGTAAAGGGGGAACCCTGCCGGGTGAGAACCAGAACACCTGACCAGCTACCCATATTTACCGGCAAGCTAATACTACCCGCGATATCATAGCCCAAGCCACTAAGAGAGGTCTGTTGTTGTTCAAACGGTTTATCGGCAAGGCCAGACAACAACCGCCAAGCGGCTGCCGGTAGGTCCATATCCCCCACACTGTGTACCACAGCCACCGGGGTCATCCAGACCCAGGCCCCTCCACTACCGTTGAGCAGGCGCACGATTTCTTGTAAAGCTATGTCCCACATAGCATCCAGATCCAAAGCCCGCGCCAATTGGCTGGCCAAGACCTGCGCTTTAGTATGTGGTGAGACAAGCTGTGATTGCGCGACCATAACGTTATCTACCTCTCTACAACAATTTCACTATTGCTTTAAGATCTATACAAGGGAACACACCAAACCGGATACAAACCGGAATGGTTCCCCACGCATACCCCTACATAGTGCTTATGGCTGGAATTCAGTCTATAAACTGCCAAAAAACCAAGTTCCAGAGCCAATAAAAAACCACTAAAAATTGCCATTTCTTCTACACCCAAAGGATAGGAAGCAGTACCCAAAGCAGCTATAACGCCGCAGTTAAAAAATCACGCCGTTACAACCAGGGCACACTATCCAGCTTTATCGCTTCGGCGACGTGCTTCGGCAGCAGCCTCAGTAATCTCGCGAATATCCGTGAAGGGGCCAATATCAGCCGTTAAACCACCGACTTTAAGGCTCATCAACGGTGACTGAGACTCATTACCATCCGTATCCGTCAAAACGAGATAACCACGTTGGCGGGTGAAGAAATCGTAATGGGTACCTACATTTTCATCAAAACGCTTAATTAATTCCTGGCGCAACGGTCCGACAAGTTCTTTGCGTGTAATGATAATGAAATCATCACCACCAATATGACCAATAAAATCATCAGCGGTGCCGAGTTCCTCCACAACATCGTTCAACAGCATGCCCGTAAAACGCAGCACTTCCTCACCAGCTACAAAACCGTAAGATTCGTTAAATGCGTTTAAACTAGCAATGCCGATGTAGAGGATCCCCCAATCATCCTTCCCCATTAACTCACGCAATTGTTGCTCGATAAGCCGGCCACTGGGCAAGCCAGTACTAGGACTGGTTAAGCTTTCAAACTCTGCCCGTTTGATAGTGTTGCGCACACGCAGGCGCAATTCTTCCACATCAAAGGGCTTGGTAATATAGTCATCAGCACCCAGCTCCAAGCCGTGTATCTTATCGCTTCGCTCATCTTTCTGAGTCAAAAAGATAATTGGAATATGGCTTGTGCGCAGATTGGTCCGGAGTTGCCGGCATACCTCGTAACCATCAATGTCGGGCAACATGATGTCCAACACGATAACGTTAGGCATCTTTTGCCGTGTCATCTCCAAAGCTACACTGCCACGCGGGGCCACATATACTTCATATCCTTGAGATTTGAAGTAGAGCTGCAGCATATTAGAAATGTCGAAATCGTCTTCTACCACCAGGATGCGGCCTTCACTCATTCCCTACCTCCTGTGTGGGCTCTATTTTTTACTGCTTCGATTTGAGCCTCATCCAGCTTACGTTCAAAACTTCGCAACGCAGCAAGCTTAAAGCCATGCCGGTTAGCTAAAGCATCAATCTCCTGCACTTGAGAGAAGCGCAGGTCTTTCCCTATTGAATAGTCCTCGAAACGGCCCTCAAAAGTCAGGATCATCGTTTCTGCCATACAACCAAATGTCATTTGGGGCGGTAAACCATAATCAAAACCAAAATCTACAGCCCCGGGGACTTCTACAAGCCCACCATCAATTACCAAAACATCATCACGCGACTGAGCTACTTGATAAGATATATCACGGGGCCGGGATACATCACAAACAACAGCCCCGCTACGCAAATGCTCAGTACGCAATAGATTACCGCCGGAACTTGTAACTGTCATCACGACTTCAGCCTGACTCACATCCTCCACATTAGTGGAAACAGCCACTTCAGCACACCCGGCCGCCAGAACTGCCGTCCGCACCTCTAGCAGGCGGTCCATACGGCGACCTACTAACAACATCCGCCCGGCATCAGCAGCTAACATTTGAGAGACAACAGCACCAATAGCACCGGTAGCTCCCACAACTGCAAGTGTCGCATTAGCCAGGTTAACATCCATCCTCTGGGCAGCTTCTCGCACAGCATAAACAGATACGGCGGCGGTGTAGCTATCACCAGAAGTAACGGCTATATCTAATTCCCGCGCAATAGTAGCGCCACCATCACCAACCACCGAAGTATACGCCCCTAATCCTAGAATACCAGCACCCAACTTTTTTGCAAGATGACCGGCGGCGATAATCTTCTTATACACCTCACGTGACGGCAAGGTCAACATACGCTGCGAAGTATAGGGTACAGCAATCAGCCACCCCTCTATCTCTTCTCCTGTAGCTACGGACCGCGCCCCGGTAATATGTGAAAGTGTCAACGGTGGCCAAAATCTTGTTAAAAAATGAATAACACTTTCAGGTAATATTTTACCTAAAAATGGATATTTTCGAGCAACATCCCGTTTTGTATCAATGGGATGAATTATAAAAGCAAAAGCCTTTTTGGCGGGTTCTCCCACCGGAACTTGTGCGTACTTCTCCCCTCCTGCAAACTCAGACATTTGACCTCACATCAATCACGTGGATAGAGCCTCGGATGCAGTTGTGCCCCATTCTTGAGTTTAAGATGGTCGCTATCCTCATACATTATATTCTTTGAAATCAGATTACCCTCGGTTTTAGCAAATAAGATCACATCAGATTCTATCATACGGGCAGGGAAGACAACCATACCGGAACCAATACGCACATTATGGCCTACAGCCCCACCTAACACAGTAAGCCCAGTATCCTCTAATTTTGAACCATAATGGGAACGGAGGGGACGGTCTACCAGGTTGAAGTCCGTGAAGGTATTAGCCGCACCAACGAACGAACCACGCCCTACAACACACATTTGCAAACATGTATTTTGAGCAACCATGCAATTTTCCATTAAAATAGTTTCAAATAGTGCGGCGCGAAACGGCAAGAAGGTACCATTACCCACTACGCTCAACATTAACTGGCAACCCTGTGAGATATTCACATTATCACCAATGACACAGTTACCGATCATTGTGTCCGCACCTATCGTCACATTGTCGCCAATAAATGATGGCCCCTGAATGACAGCGGTGGGGTCAATAGAACAGTTTTTACCTATGTGAACAAGTCTTGAAGTGCTCAGGACTTGTTTCCTTTCTACCATACCATGCCACAATAATTCAAGGGTCAGCTTAACACTCCGGTTAACTTCTTTTTCAAAGCGTGTACCGATAGCGAAGATACCAAATATTACATTAGCGTGTAGGATATGCACCCAATGTTCTATGGAAAGGAAAGCCTTGGCCGGTAATTGGTAGACCAAGTCCCCATGAACATTTGACATATGCGTAGGGACATGGTAAAACCCGACCTCATAGGCATCGGTGCTCATCACTAATGGCCGGACTACAGGTTCAATTCCATAAGGATAATACCACAAATCGGCCACATAATAGTTCCCCTGGCGTCGTATGCCCCGCTGCAAATATAAAGCATGGGCCGTGATTGCAGGGTCATCAAGCTCAAAGGCCGCTTGACAAGCTTTCCCAGAACTTTTAGCCCGGCGGACAAATTCATCAATAAAGGGCTGGTCAAAATAAAGGTTATCACGATAGATAATCGTCTCAACCCGCTCACTGCCAATTTCGGTGACCGTTTCTACCTCACGTTCCTCTGTCGTATATTGCGCGAGGGTATCCCGTTGGTGCAACCATAGCGGTTTAGCCAACACGCTTAATTCCCGTGCTGGCTCATTAAAGGGCGGTATTTTTCTTCGATCACGTAGAATAACCTTACGCACGTAACCTCACCTTATCACATCAACGGTTCTTTACTAATAGAAACCTTACAAACAGGATCACCTTTAGCGATACAACTAGTCTCATCAATTTCAAAACGCCGGCCACGACTAATCCAATAAAGGGTTTCATCAAGCAATCCAACCATAATGGCACAAGAACTTTGTCGTGTATGCCGACCCCAACAAGCACAACACCGGTTAAGAATGAAGAAATAGTATTCCTCGTTTTCCGCTAAAGTGATCTGCTGATCGGAATAACGGTTAAAAATCTCGGCCAGGACCTCAAGTGCGATTCGCATTCGGAATGAAATCGGCAACATACGCAAGAAAAAATCTGCGATACCGATAACAAAACCGAAATCCTGAACACCGTACTTAAAACAAATACGCCCGGCCTGACGAATCAGTCGTCGGCCACCACGGACACCGTAGATACCCTCAACCGCTTCGAATATTTTAACATTCTCTTCAAAGGTTAGACCGGCATCAAAATTCGATGGTGGTAAATCATCAATCAAAGGTTGAAGGCTCGCCGTATTTAAGACTGCATTAAGGCCATTTTTACCCATAACTTCACCCAATGCAAGCAAGAGAATGCGACACATCTTGTTAGGCAAGGTGTACACAGGTCTGGCTTCAGCTACTACCAGCGGGTCATAGGTCTTAGCCAATATAGAATTCATTCCCTTTCTAAGAACTCCTCTACCACTTTATGGAAACGCTCTGTTTCATCAAGCATCGGGAAATGGCCAGAGTTTTCAAAATAATGGATTGTCGCATCCGCGGCACTATTACGTAAAACCTCGGCCTGCTTAGGACTTACAATATTATCCTTACGTCCAAAAATTCCCATCGCCGGAATGCGCAGTTTGTGCATATCAGGCCGCAGGTCCGTAAAACGTAAATCTCGAATACTGGCAGAGAAGGATTCCATCGTAGTGCGTGATAAGTCCGTCTCAAACATCTCATACCAGGTCTCCCAATCTTTGGCATAAAACCGTGACAGGAGTTTCACAAAAAACGCGAATGCTTGAGGTAGTGTATAAAGTAACTGGGCAATATGTTGGTTACCGGCCAGCTTCAAGAGAAAACTTAACCCCGAACCCACCGTAGGTGAACCAACCACCGCAACTTTAGAGACTCGTTGTGGATAAGTTAAAGCTAAACTCAGGGAAACACTTCCCCCCATAGAATGCCCCATAATCGGAGCACGCTGTAGGCCCATACGGTCCATAAATTGCTCAACCATATTTACATATTCAGGAATTGTAAAAGAACCCTGTTTAGCCGATTCACCAAACCCCCAAAAATCCAAAGCGTATGTCTTATAACGCTTCCCCAAAAATTCCATTGTTGAAAACCAATAGCTCCAAGAGCCTAACCAACAATGCAACAAAATTACGGGTTTGCCTCTGCCAAATGTTTCATAATGCACTATACCTTGATCTGTAACAATCGAGCTCATAATCCCAACTTTACCTGCTCAGATTTTTCCTAATCATACCACACCCGCAATAACCCTGGCACAAAGAGGATGTTGCAGTTTGGTTAAAAACCGATTACTCTTCCTCGTCCATTAGCTCCAGAATTGAATATAGAAGCTCCAAGAGCACTTGCTTCACACTGTCCTTTTTGACAGCGACACAAGGTACCACCTTTACCCCTTCTTCCACCTGGAGCACAATCTTTAAATCCTCAGCCGGCCAGGCATCCTCCATATCTTGTTTATTAGCAGCCACGATATAGGGTACAGGCGAATAACTACGGAAAGTATCGAGAATACGGCGAGCCTCACGGAAAGTCTCTGGGCGCGTGCTGTCCACAAGCACAATAAAGCCCAACATGCCTTCGGAAAGGATCTCCCACATAAAGTCAAAACGACGTTGGCCTGGCGTTCCAAAAAGATACAAAATAAGATCCTCATCAATCGTGATACGTCCAAAGTCCATCGCCACTGTAGTAGCACTCTTGATACGCTCAGCAGATCTAGAAATCTTCCGCTCAGTGGAAACTACATCAATTTCACTAATGGACTGAATAAACTCTGTCTTACCCGAAGAAAAAGGACCGGTTACAACAATTTTAAGTGTTTGCATAAGCTTATAACTCCCGAATCCGATCAATCAGTTTGTGGACCAAGCTGCGCTTAACCGCAGGACGACGTACCGCGCTGGCATCAGCTTGCGCTGCTTGCCCCTTCTCCCCGGCGGAACCCGGTGGCGTCGCCGCAGGACGTGGAGGACGGACAATCTGCACCAAACCAGCCTGTAAGAGGCTGTAAACGATCTTGCGGATTTGAAACTCAGTCATATTATTGTACTGAGCTACTTGGCGAATAGTGTTACTGGGATTGATAAAGGAAATAACACGCCATTCCTCTACGCTCAGATTAATATCCCGCAAGGGTGTAGTGGGCCGATCCGCAAACTTCAACGCTATATCCAGGTCAGGAAGTTCATCCTGTAATCGCTCCCACTCTTTAAGCCGGCGACTCCCTTCCATAATCACATTTTCAAGGGCAACCGGGGTCGTCAACTTACCCTGAACCGGTAATTCTGAGGGTTCAAAGTGGAAAGAACCTTCATTCCAACCAAAAACCCGGTACACCAAATTCAGCATATGCTGCCGCACACTATCAGAGACATCCTGCTGTTGAATATGTTTAGCCTGGATGAGCATCAATGCTACATCACGGTCTGATTTACCCCGCACATGGGCCATAATAGTCTGAGCTTGCTCTGACGTTAACTTACCCGCACGCTGGAGAAGAAGCGGAAGAGAATCCTCCACCCCATCCATAAAGGCGTAAATCAACTTACCTTCTCGAAAACAGAGTTGCGCTTCACCTTTCTGGCCCTCAACATAGAGGGTCCCAGTTTTGCGCGCCAAATTAATAAGGTTTAAGAGCTGAGTAATACCAAAGTCTTGCAGCCTGCCTTTTAGCGCCATTTCCAACCATCCTTAAATCTAATCCTGCATAAATGGGAATCTGCCCGTGTATCCATCACTCCACCAAATAGCTCGTTGATATTCACCGGTAAGTTCATACCTGTTCTTTTTACCACAACCGTTATAACACGGTTTTAATCATTATAACCCGCTTCCCATATTGGGCAAATAACTTATGAATTTATTTTTGGGGTATCTCTAAGTTTCCGAGCTTGGTCTAACAGGTCCTGCGCTCCTTGTAAAGCAGAATCTCCATGTGTCCCCAACATTTGGGCCAACTCCGTAAGGCGTTCCGCATCATCTAAATACTTAACATGCGTAATAGTCCGCCCTTCCTCTATCTTCTTTTTAACCCTATAATGCGCATCTCCAAACCCGGCAAGCTGCGGGAGATGCGTGACGCAGAGTACCTGATGCCGCACATCATCTGGTAGCTTACTTGGGGCCGTCAGTTGCCAGAGCTTCATACCAACTACGACACCAACACGGCCCCCAATGCCCTGATCGATTTCATCAAAGATAAGTGTAGGGGTACGATCCGCACGCGAGAGCACGGTCTTTAACGCCAACATCAAGCGAGCGGTCTCACCTCCAGAAGCAACTTTAGCCATTGGTTTAAGCCCCTCACCTACGTTAGGAGCTATTAAAAACTGTATCTGATCCATCCCGGTAGCATCAAATGCTACCCGTAAAACAGGCTCGCCCTCATGAGACTGTAAACCTGCACCGGTAGCCCACAGCTCTGGCGGTAGCGACTCCAACCCCATATCCAGGCCGTTCTCATCACTACGCCACTCAAACGCCACACCAAAGCGCGCGCCACTCATCCGCAAATCAGCTAATTCCTTATCCACCCCGGCAGATAGAGAAATAGCCGCGGCCTGTCGCTTTTGCGACAATTCAAGGCTTAAACGGCCAGCTTCTTGCAGCAGTTCCGACTCTTGTAGTTCTAAATCCTCTATCTGCTCATCACTATGCTCCAGGGTTTCCAGTTCCTCCGCGGCCTGGGTCGCATAAGCTAACACCGCCTCAACATCAGCCCCGTACTTACGCTCTAATTGACGCAAAAGTGTCAGACGTGACTCCACTTTAGCCAACCGTTTGGGGTTAAACTCTATCTCAACTAAATAATCCCGGAGGGTATTCGTAAAATCCTCTAATTGATACCCCACAGATTCCAACACTTCAGCCTGTGGCTCCAATGAACTATCGACACGTACCACGCCGATAAGTTCACGTTGTGCTTTTCCCAACAGATCCAAAACCGGGGCACCTTCTCCCAATCCCTCTTCCAAAATAGCCAGTAAATTGGAAACTGAACTTGAGAGCTTTTCGGCGTTGGAAAGGCGGATAAGCTCGACTTCTAATTCATCTTTTTCCCCTGGACGCAGAGAGGCAGAGCGTATTTCCTGTACCTGGAATTTCAGCAAGTCAATGCGTTGCATCCGGTCCCGCTCCCCTTGCCGTAACGTGCGTAAAGTCTGGCGCACTTTCTGAAGCTGGCGTACCACACCGGCAACTTGGGCACGTAACGCATCCAAATCCGCATAACGGTCCAGGAGCTTCAGATGCTCAGAGATACGCAACAAGCTCAGATGTTCACTCTGACCGTGAATATCCACCAAGCCTTGGGCAACTTCACGCAGCACAGAGACTGAAACAACACTGCCGTTAACTCGTGCGACAGTACGGCCACTGCGCCGCAGTTCGCGACTCAACCAGAGAGTGCCAGGGGAATCACCCTCCAAGCCCTCACGTTCTAAAACAGACCCGATAGTCGCTTGCTGAGACGCGCTAACATTAAATAGACCCTCAACTCGCGCCCGGGAGGCTCCGGCACGGATGGCCGAAGTATCTGCTCGCCCGCCCAGCAACAGTGAAATAGCATCAAGCAGGATAGACTTACCGGCCCCGGTTTCACCTGTCAAGATACAGAAACCCGGCTCAAGCACCAAATGCAACTCATCGACAATGGCAAAATCTTTTATATGCAGTTCACGTAACACACCGGCTCCACAATTACAGGTTTTTCCCTATTTTTGTAAACACAAGACACTAAAAGGATATAACGATTTAAAAAAGAAGCAAGTCGCAAACAACAAAAATGTGAGACGTGATGCGTAATCGGTAACTCACGTATCACGCATTCCCCTTACGTTTTATACCATAAAATGACCGATTTCGAGCTTTTGGTAGCGATATGATAGGTTTTGACAGGAACTTTATGTTATGATGATAACGCTTTGTAAACTCAGGAGAGGTATAGACAGATGGCAAAAGATAAAACATCACGCCTACCAGGCTTTTATAACTTACCCTTAGCTAAACGGGTAACGCGTATTGCAGAATATGCTGCATTAACCCACGAGGAGCAACAGTTGCTCGGTGGTGCAATGGGGCTAAGCATAGAACAAGCCAGCCATATGATAGAGAATGTGGTGGGACTTTATGCGTTGCCAATGGGAATCGCCACGAATTTTAAGGTCAATGAGCGTGATGTCCTCGTACCGATGGTTATTGAGGAGCCTTCGGTAGTTGCCGGCGCGGCATTAGCCGCTAAATTAGCACGAGCCGGAGGCGGTTTCTTCGCCACCACCGATGATCCAATTATGATCGGTCAAATCCAGGTCATTAATCTCAAGCAGCCCTGGGCAGCACGACTGGACGTGGTAGCACAGAAGCAAGCCCTGCTGGATGCAATCAAAGAGATTGACCCGATACTCACCCGTTTAGGTGGTGGGCCACGAGATCTCAAGGTGCGGGTTCTGGAAACAACGCCAACCGGCCCCATGCTTGTGATCCATCTACATTACGATGTCCGGGACGCTATGGGAGCCAACGCCGTCAACTCAGCCTGCGAACGGTTAGCGCCTATGATTGAGCAAATCACAGGGGGGACTGTATTACTGCGCATTTTGAGCAATCTGGCCGATCAGCGGTTAGCGCGCGTCCGGGTAACCATACCGGAGACGGCACTGGCCTTCGGTGATTTTTCTGGGGAAGCTGTAGCCCAAGGCATTGAGCATGCCTGGGCCTTTGCCGCAGCCGACCCTTACCGGGCCACAACTCATAATAAAGGAATTATGAATGGCATTGATGCTGTGGTCTTAGCTACCGGGAATGATTGGCGAGCCATAGAGGCCGGTGCTCACGCTTATGCCGCACGAGATGGCGTTTATACGAGCTTGAGCCGCTGGCAGCGCGACCACCGGGGCAACCTAATAGGCGCCCTGGAACTTCCCTTGGCCCTCGGCACAGTAGGAGGCGCAACACGTGTCCAGCCGCTGGCTAAAATGGCACTGAAAATCATGGGGATTCAATCCGCCCAAGAACTGGCGGAGGTTGTAGTCGCAGTTGGTCTGGCGCAAAACTTCGCCGCCCTCCGCGCCCTGGCAACGGAAGGTATACAACGGGGACATATGACGCTTCACGCGCGCCAGGTCGCTATGGCCGCCGGGGCAGTGGGAGAGGAAATCACCACTATTGCCGGGATGATGGTCCAAGAGGGGGCTATTCGCAGTGACCGGGCAACCACGCTCCTGAGTGAATTACAGACGAAAGAGGGAGAATAAAAGTGAACTTAACAACAATACGATTTTTGATAATAAGGTGGGCCTTATGACCAACAAGCAAGTGATGCAACCCCAACAGCCGGTGGGAATTATTGGCTATGGCTCATATATTCCAATGTACCGCATTACAAACGCGGAGATTGCCCGTGTCTGGCAAGGGGGAGGAAAAGGCCCGGTGAAAGAAAAAGCCGTAGCCGGATTGGATGAAGATACGGTTACAATCTCCATCGAAGCGGCACGCAACGCGGTAGAGCGGGCCGACATCGCCCCCTCAGAACTACGGGCCATATGGGTGGGCAGTGAATCACCGCCATATGCCGTCAAGCCATCTTCTACCATCGTTGCAGAAGCCCTTGGCGCGACACCGTATCTACTAGCGGCAGACTTTGAATTTGCCTGTAAAGCCGGTACTGAAGCCCTCCAAGCGGCAATAGGGCTGGTAGGCTCCGGGATGGGCACCTATGCGATGGCCATTGGTGCAGATACTGCCCAAGGCCGCCCTAGCGACGCCCTGGAATATACAGCGGCCAGCGGCGGGACGGCGTTTATCGTTGGCCCGGCAAATGAAGCTTTAGCCATATGCCTGGGATCACTTTCCTACGTAACAGATACCCCGGACTTCTGGCGCAGGGCCTATAACCATTATCCTAGTCACGGCGGCCGCTTCACCGGGGAACCGGCCTATTTTCACCATATCCAATCAGCCGGCATGGGACTTATGGAAGAATTAGGGCTGCGGGCCGAGGACTTTACCTATGCTATTTTCCACCAACCCAATGTCAAATTTCCCCAACGGGTCGCCAAGCGATTGGGGTTCACCTCTGAGCAAATTGAGCCCGGTTTATTAAGTGGGGTTATCGGGAATACTTATGCCGGGGCAGCGATTATGGGTCTTTCCGCAACCCTTGATATTGCCAAACCTGGAGACCGTATTTTAATGGTCAGTTTCGGTTCTGGGGCCGGTTCCGATGCTTTTGCATGGGAAGTGACCGAGGCCATTGAAAACCGGCGGGACAACGCACCATCTATAGCAGACTACATCCGGCGGCGGGTAGAGATTGATTACGCGCTTTATGCTCGCTACCGCCACAAGCTGTTGGTAAAGTAGGAGGAGTTTAAATGCGTAAGGTAGCGATTATTGGGGTAGGACAAACACCGGTTAGTGAACATTGGGACACCAGCCTGCGCCATCTGGCACTAGAGGCGGCACTTAATGCACTGCAAGATGCCAATATTGGGCGCGTGGATTCAATTTATGTCGGTAATATGCTGTCAGGAGAAATTACCGGACAATCGCATCTCGGTGCACAGATAGCCGATTTCCTGGGGATGAGCGGCGTAGAGGCAATGAAAATCGAGGCGGCTTGTGCTTCAGGTTCAGCCGCGCTGCGGGTGGGAACCTTGGCGGTAGCCAGCGGGATGAGCGATATAGTGATGGTTATCGGCGTGGAGAAGATGACAGATACGTCAGGGCAGGAGACAACTGCGGCCCTGGCAATGGCAGCCGATGGCGAGTATGAGGTCAGCCAGGGAGTGTCTTTTGTAGCCCTGAATGCGCTCTTGATGCGGCGCTATATGCACGAATACGGATGGGAGCGGGAAGCATTCGCCAATTTTGTGGTCAACGCCCATGCTAACGCAATGAATAACCCCAACGCGATGTTCCATTCCAAGGTCACACCGGAGGCCTATGCACGGGCGACGATGATCGCCACACCGGTGGGACTGCTAGACGCCTCACCGGTATGTGATGGAGCGGCGGCCGTAATCCTGGCACCGGAGGAGTATGCCAAGACACTAAACCCGGTACCGGTGCGTATACGCGCCTCAGCCGTGGCGACGGACGCTATCGCGGTCCATGACCGCCCGGATCCGCTGGCATTGGAAGCAGCACGGCTCTCATCCCACCGGGCTTATGAAGCTGCCGGGATTAAGCCCAGTGACCTGGATTTCTTCGAGTTACACGATGCGTTTACGATCATGGCTACGCTGAGTTTAGAGGCCAACGGCTTCGCGGAACGGGGTAAGGGCGTGCAGATGGCGCTGGATGGCGATATTACCCTGGATGGGAAGTTACCGGTCTGCACAATGGGTGGTTTGAAGGCCCGTGGGCACCCGGTGGGCGCCACGGGGCTTTATCAGATAGTGGAAGCGGCGCTCCAATTGCGGGGGCTGGCAGGAAAGAACCAGCTTCCTAACGCGCGCCTGGGGATGACCCAGAATATCGGCGGCAGTGGGGCAACTATTATCACGCATATTTTGGAATCTATGTCGTAAGTATGTTGTGGGCAGGATTTTAGAAAGCTAGTTACTTATAGTCTTATCTGTATCAATAATACAGGAAAGGAGATGTAGAGATGGGGATTAACGTAGCTCATGATTGGCGTCTGCGGGGGCAGCGCTATAGATTAGAAGGGGAAGTTTGTGAACACTGCGGGAAGAAGATTTTCCCACCACGGGATATTTGCCCGCATTGTAAAGAACCGGCGCAGGAGCCTTATAAGCTCAGCGGAAAGGGCGAGGTTTACAGTTTCAGTACTGTCTACAGCCCACCGGAGGGCTTTGAGGACTATACGCCCTATACTGTGGCCTTGGTAGAGTTGGAAGAAGGGCCAATGATTACGGCGCAATTGACGGATGTCGCACCGGAAGATGTGCAAATCGGTATGCCGGTAGAGATGGTGACCCGCCGGCTCCGCAAGAATGGGGACGAGGGCACAATTGTCTATGGCTATAAGTTCCGGCCGGTGCTCCGGCCTTAAGACTAAAGGGATGCGCTAAAGAACAGCATCAATAGAGTCATATCTAAGCAAAGACGCTCC
>JAFGKB010000335.1 GCA_016928755.1 Anaerolineae bacterium
CCCGGCACGGCGAAGAATATCTTGACGGTGGGGGCGTCGGAAAGCCTGCGGGACGATGCCCTTAGTGGTACCTGGAGTGAGAACTTTGGCTATACCGAGAGTCCCATTGCTCAGGATTACATTGCCGATGCTGTGGATGGGATGGCGGCTTTTTCCAGCCGTGGTCCCACCGACGACGGCCGTATTAAGCCGGATGTCACTGCCCCGGGGACAATGATTATCTCCTCCCGCTCCCACCACGCTCTCGCCGGGGTCGGGTGGGGGGTGTATGATGATGACCATATCTATATGGGGGGAACCAGTATGTCTGCGCCCCTCACTGCCGGTGCGGCGGCTCTGGTTCGTGAATGGCTGGTCAAGCAACAGTCCCTCAGTGATCCTAGCGCGGCATTACTCAAAGCGCTGCTGGTGAACGGTGCTGTGGCGATGACCCCAGGACAATATGGAACCGGAACCACCCAGGAAATCCCCGCTTACCGTCCTAATCCCGTCTCCGGTTGGGGCCGTGTGGACTTGGTGCAGACTCTGACGCCTAGCGGTACCCTCTGGTATACGGACACTACAACCGGGCTTGCTACTGGGGATACTGCGACGTACACTTTGGAGATGGAGAAAGCCGGGGAGATGCGCGTGGTACTGGCCTGGACCGATTATCCCGGTAGCCCTACTGCTGCCAGGGCATTGGTCAACGATTTGGACCTGGAAGTTGTCGGCCCTGGTGGTAGCTCCTATGGTAACAGTGGTGTTTACCAGCCGGGTGCTGCTTGTCTGCGTGGCGGACAATGGGACCGCTGTAATAATGTCGAGGGTGTTCTTATCTCTGTGCCACAGCCGGGAACTTACCGGATTGTGGTGCACGCTCATAATGTCCCCAATGGCCCGCAGCCCTTCGCCCTGGCGGCCAATAGCTACTTTATCGACAGCAACACCCCGCCTACGATTAAGTCCCTTCCTGACCGGGTGGTGCCGGTGGATGTGGGCTGGGACAAAGCCATCTATCTCCCGGACTATGTGCACGACGCTGAGGATGACTTTGCCAGCCTGACCTTCATCCTGACCAGTTCACTGCCGTCCCAGGTGGTAGTTGCCATCCAGGATGATGATTATATTGCTATTGACCCTGTGGCCGGGTTCACCGGTACGACAACGGTAGAGGTGCTGGTGCGGGACACCGGCGGGCTGTCTGCTGTAGACATCTTCCAGGTAGAGGTGACGGGTGAGAATATCCCGCCGGCTATTACCCTGCCGGATTTGGCGCTTTCTCAGGGAGACGGTCGTACTCTTGATTTGTGGCAGTATACCGAGGATTTGGATGATCCCGATGAGGTGTTGGCCTTTACCCTTGATCAATCGGCGACCCTCTATGCCGGTAAATTCATTACCGGTGGTCATTATCTTAATATCAGGCCCTATTACCTGGGTGTAGAGCAAATCACGGTACAGGTTGAGGACCCCCAAGGGGCACAGACATCTGATACCTTCTCCGTCACAGTTACTTCTGGGCAGCCCTTATTAGAGGGGTTGCCGGATTTAGTGGCCAATGCCGGGGAGACCTTGGATAACGCGGTAGATCTGTGGGCCTATGCTAATGACGCCGCCGACTCTGTTTCGGAATTGGCATTTTCCATTATCAGCAGCGTGCCGATAAGTGCTGGTCTCACGATTGACGGCAACCGCTACCTTGACATCAGCCCTGTGGCTAACTACGTGGCTACAATCCCGGTGGAAGTCCAGGTGCAAGATACCGATGGCTATACGGACACCGATGCGTTCTTGCTGAACATTGTCTCAACCATGCGCGCCGTCTATATGCCACTGGTGGTCCGGGATTGGCCGCCGATACCTGGCACTGTGGCACTCAATGGTATTGATAACGCGGATGGTGACGGGGCTTATAGTGTGAGTTGGGAGGCGGCAGAGCGCGCTTCGGGCTATGTTCTCCAAGAGGCCCCCGGCGCGGATTTTGCCGGTGCCCAGGTGGTCTATCAGGGCAGTAGTCTGTCTTATGCCGTAACGGGGAAATCCCCCGGTCGCTACTACTACCGGGTAAAAGGGAGCAACAGTTATGGTAATGGCCCCTGGAGTACGACCCAACCGGTATGGGTGATGCCCCCAGGCCGTTTCTACCCGGTGGAGGATGCTACGTTGTTCCGTGGGTCGCCGGAGTTGAACAACGGCACAGACTCTGAGCTACGGGTCGGGTATGAGTCCTGTGATGTTGACCTCAATGGTATTGTGCGCAGCGTGATCCGGTTCGATCTCTCCGAAATTCCACCCGGTACAGAGATCGCTAAGGCTGAACTGTCGCTCTTGCTCGGTGATGTATGCTATTCTGACCCTGTCACACGCACAGTTGCCGCCTATCGTGCTGCCGGCACTTGGTCGGAGTCATCGGTTACCTGGAATACCGGGCCGGGATATGCCGAACTCTATGGCTCGGCCCAGGTGAAAACGGAGGAATTGCAGCGGTATACCCTTGATATTACAGAATTGGTAGTGGCTTGGGTTAATGGGGCGCAATCTAATGATGGACTGGTGCTCCGTGGCCCTGAGTTTTCCGGGGCTAATTCTGTGCGGTTTAGCTTCTTCACCCGCGAAGCCGACAAAGTCTACGCCCCTTACCTGGACATTGACTATAATTAAAGACAAATTTTGCCCTGCTCGCCGTGGGCTGCCAAGTCCACGGCACTCTTGTTTGTGCCTGACATGGCTGACAAATTACCAATTTGTCCTACAGGAGCAACGTTATGTAGGGCAAGTTGGTAACTTGCCTGTAGGGTAAGTTGGTAACTTGCCTCCTCCTCCCGACGCTTACCGCAAGAAACGTCAAGTCTCCCCCTCCAGGGCGTTTATTTGCCCATATATACCGCAACCTCCATCAAGAAATCTGCTCCATTTGTTGGTATATTGTTGATATGGTAACCCAACAACGCGGGTGACAACATTATCACTTAAGGAGATAGTTAAATGAATAAGCAAGCAAATAACCAACAGGAAGCTTACCAAATGTATTCCATCGGGCAGGTACAGCGGGGCACTGATGGCGTTTACCTGAAGGTTTTCGATACATATCGGCCGGCCTTAAAGCAACTTGGACAATTCAGCCATGTTATGGTATTCTGGTGGGCAGATCAGTTTGATACTGAAGAGTTCCGGGGCGTATTGCAATCCAATCCTCCCTACGCTGAGGATAAGCTGACCGGCGTTTTCGCTTCACGCTCTCCGCTGCGGCCCAATCCGATAGCGATGACGACATGCAAACTCTTGGATGTCGATGAGGAAGCCGGCATCGTCCGTATTGGGGATATTGATGCGTTTGATGGAACACAGATTGTGGATTTGAAGGCATATTTCCCCGTCTGTGACCGGGTAGAACAGGCTTATATTCCCGATTGGCTTGTTGGGTGGCCGGAGTGGATGCCCGAAAATGGGATTGGATTGGAAGAAGGCGAGGCATAGCCGCTGAGAATAGTGTGCGGTAAAATCTTCCGGCTTGCACTGAGCCAGCATATGAATTGCCACATAGTCCCGGGTCATTATGACCTGGGACTATGTGCTTTTTAGAGGTGCATTGCACTTTCTTAAGTGCGTTGC
>JAFGKB010000014.1 GCA_016928755.1 Anaerolineae bacterium
ATGCCGGGACAAAATGTCCGGGATATCCGAATTTTCCATATACCAGGGTTTCTTTACCTCATGGTAGCTCTGACCATTAGGACTAGGATAAACGTAATCTATAACATGGCTAAGGACTGTGTGGCTTACGTCATGCAACAGTGCCGCAATCTGTTCCTGGATATCCCCACCCATTCGCCTAACCAGTAACATGACCCCTAGGGAGTGTTCATACCGGGTAGTACGCCGGGTGATATCAATAAGACCGGTGATTCCATGCTGCAATATACCCTTAAGCCGGCAGACAGCCTGAGTATTCAACAAATCTAGGATAACCGGCTCGGTAATATCAAATTCTCCATAAATTCTATCAATATATTTCATATAACTTCCTTACCTGCGCCTTCTTCGCCGAGCAGCTTTAGCAGACTTCCTTTTCTGCTTTTTCTTCCGTTGTTCCGTCCAGCGGGTAGAGGAAGATTGTACATCGAAGTCCCGCCAATTGCCAAAATCAGGCCACGGCGGGATACCATTTTCACCCGCCACACCCGGAGCATCTAGGTTTGAAAACGTAAGACTGGCATTATATACCTTTATGAACTCATTGAGACCTTCTTGGCTGGTCATATCAAATCCTGATGCTTGCCCCATTGCAAAAAAAGACTTTGCCATCCCGAACCGCGCAGGATCATTAATTATACCCTTAAACTCGGAGGCAATTTCGTGCAAGTATCCCAATATAGCATCCGCCTCAGGTAATTGATATTCCCGTCTTAGATACTCCCAAAACGCTACTAACACGGGTATAGCGGGATCAGCATCATCAGGGGAAAGCAAAGATACCTTCTTAGGAAATAAATCCGTCATAATTTCTTCAATATCGACAACTGTCATTTGAGGTATAGTCACACCTATATAGAGGTACCCAAACTCTATTAAATTAGAGACCCAATAAATGCTCTCTGGATAAACCTCTAAACAAGTCTCTCCCTCAGATGAATCACCGAAAAGCTCTAATAATGCATTTTTATATTCAGCTAAAGCCAATTGATAATTATCAGCTTCCCAGCGGTCAACATTGTTAAGTTGGTTAATATCAAACATTTTTTATCCTCCTATCTAAATTACAGCAAAATCACTCATTTTCTACAGTATCCTCAAGCAGATGCAATAACTCATCATAAGCAAAATTAGCAGTTAGCTCGGTGATTTTCTTAGCCAGGCCAGGATGCATATCCCTAATTTGTTCCACAAGATATTCTATCCACTGAAAATCACCCTCAACTATTGCCTGGTGCATCTTCGAGCGCCACTCAGAACTGACTCTTAACGCGAGAAACTCCGATTCAGACACAGCAATAGGAGTCTCTGATTGCACCTCCGGTATCTCATAAACAAATTGCACCCCCAGGTATTGCTCTAACTTGGTGAAAATCGTAGCTTCTAGGAATGGTTTACGAACCAAATCGTCACAGCCCTCGGCAAGAAAGGCTTCACGATTCTCATCAAACGCACTAGCTGTCATAGCAATAATAATCGTTTCTGTTCCACCAGGAAGGGCACGGATCTGGCGTGTCGCTTCCCGCCCGTCCATTGCCGGCATCCTGATATCCATGAATATCAGGTCTGGCTGCCATTCCTGCCAAATAGCCAACACCTCACGGCCATTTGCCGCCTCACGAACATTGAAGCCTAACGGACTGAGCAGCTTAACCAGCAGTTGCCGTCCAGTATCAACATCATCCACGACTAATAGCTTGTATACAGGTTGTTCCGGTGACAAGGCAACGGCCCGAAGAGATTGGCGCGTATTCTGTAACTGTGCCATAGCTGCATCCATCACTTCCACCACCACATCGAAGTAAAAACACGTTCCTACCCCCACCTCACTGGATACAAACAGGTCTCCCCCCATCATCCGGACATACTCACGGCTGATGGGTAGCCCCAAACCGGTGCCCACTTTCGACTTCCGGCCACTTTCGGTCTGCTCAAAAACCGCGAAAACCTTATCCAATTCCTCAGACACAATGCCGGCCCCGGTATCCTTAATCTCAAAGTGCAACAAGACAGAGAATGGGTTAACCAGTGTAGGATCAGAAGGGAGCACTTCAACCACACCGAAATTGAGGTCTACTTCTGGCTTTCTACTTACCTGCATCCTGATACCACCATGCTCTGTGAATTTAATAGCATTCCCCAACAAGTTGATAAGTACCTGGCGCAGTTTACCGACATCCGCCTGAACATACCTAGGCACATCTGGAGAGAAATCAAAGACAAGAGAAAGCCCTTTTTGTTTAGCCCGCAGACTAAACATCTCACCTAAACCCAAGAGCATCTTGTGCAGATCAAAAACTTCACACTGTAGCTCAGCTTTACCCATCTCGATCTTGGAAAGATCCAGTACATCATCAATTAATGCCAAAAGATGCTCACCACTACGCCCGATGATTTCCAAATTCTCACGCTGCTCCGGCGTCAAATTAACATCACGCAACATCAACTGGCTATAACCCAACACAGCATTAAGGGGCGTACGCAATTCATGGGTCATATTCGCCAAGAAGACGCTCTTGGCACGATTAGCCCGTTCCGCTGCTATTTTTGCTTCTTGAGCAACCGTCTCAGCTTCTATCTGCGCGGTGATATCCGCCAGACCAGACAGCAAACAATCCTTACCGGAAAACTTAATAGGTATCATATTCAACAACATCATCATTTCGCGACCAGAATATGTCTTAACTCTGAATACCCGGTTAGTTATTTTCCCTTGTTCTGCCAATTCTTGAATGACAACAGGGCGATCGGTCGGGTCTGCATAGAAGTTTAAAGATCTGCTTCCTATCACTTCATCTAATGGTAGTTCCAGGTAATCAGCCACAGCCTGGTTTGCCATTATAATCTCACTATCTTTACGTTGTGTAATCAAGAGAGGAAACGGATTGGCCGCAAAGATTTGACGGAAGTTTGCTTCACTCTCTCGCAAACGTTCTTCACTCTCACGTAACACTTTATTAGCGGTCTCAATACGTTGCGCCATTTCATAAGTACGACCCTCACTTGCTTTAAGCCGTTGCTCACGTGCCACTATCGCTTGCGCCATGACCCGGAATCTGTTATGAATGCTGATTAACTCATCAAAACGGTAATTTACCGCATCAGTAGCAGAAGAAAGCCGGCCATACTCCAACTCCTGTAATTTACGTGTCAAGTGAGAAATAGGCTCAAGCACAAATTGGCTGATTTGACGGTTTTTAATAATCGTGAGAAATACCAATCCTCCCAAAAATATGAAGAGGAAAACCGCCAATGACCGCCGTAAAGTATCGGGAAAATCCATCGGAGTAAGAATTACAACTCCGGCACCGATGATGCTCTCTTCCAAAACCAAAGGTCTCCAACGTTGACCACCAACAAATAAAGTCCGGTCAGTCGAAGACATATCTCCCCATGTTTTTAAATCAAAAGAGTAAATATTGAGGTCAGGATCGGAAGACGCCATTACAAAGCCATCTTGAGAAACTAACATTAGGGGGGTTCCCGAAAACTGAGCATATCGCATCATAAATTCCCGGATATATATAAGGTCCATACGTCCCAGATACAAATACCCATTGTCCCGGTAGGCATAATAAAGGCTAGGAATATTATCCTCGTACCCAGGAATAATATCGGAGAACACATCTTCCTCTTCTACGGCTTCCAAATACTTGCCTAACTTACCACCAGCAAAGGAGAACCCTTGAAATACCCGACTGCCGGGAGAGAATTTATATATCTGTTCTACCTGGAATTCTGTGTTTAGCCGGTAAATATCCGAATAATCTGCGAACAAGCTCTCCGCAGTAGTCAAGCGTTCCGCTTCGGATAAAGTCACAAATACATGGAGTTTTCTGCGGGACTCTGCAAGTTGGGTTTCAAAGAAAAGATCAACTTTATCTGCATCTAAACTTCTAAGATTCAAATAACTATAACTCACCCATTCAAACGTTATCCATGCACCGGTAAGAAGAGTTACCGCCGTCAAAAAGAGCACCCCAATTTCCAACCACTGGAAATATGTGCGAAAGGTTCTACGGTAAACAAATTTCACTGTACGACCTTTTCCAAATCCGTAATAAAATAGAAATCCGTAGTGACATCGCCATAAGGGTCTCTAACTCACCAGGATCGAAATCGGATACCAATAACTTATGCTGAACGATATGCCATTCACTCAGCTTTTCTAATTCAGCGGAAAAAGTAGCAAATGCCGGGTCAGTATAGGGTAAATTACTTGTATCTTGCAATACCAGGATACGATTGCCCGGCAAACTATGGATATACTGAGCAATCGCACGCTGCTCTTGCTCTGCGTCGGCAACGATACGTAGAATATAATCATCCTGGCCTGTGAGTGCCGGGCTGGTCGAAGCGGTATTGATCATAAGAACATTGGGTTCCTCAAACAAGGACATACTTGCTACAGTACACTTAGACGGATGTGAAGCAATAAAAAATTGCATCCCGTCTTTCATAGCCTCTTCGATAACGGCTACTGTTTTGTCTCGATCCCACTCATCATCTAAAACCACCAACTCAACAGGACTATCGGGATGCTCTTCCAAAAAGAGCTTTCCGGCATGCAATTCACTTGACCCCACCACGGTTCCGGACTTCGCCCAAGTCACTAAACCCACCGTGACAGATGATTGTCGTTGGGAACCCAACCAGATCACACCAAAGATGACCATAACAGCGACTATGAAAATAACCACTATCTGTGTTTTTTTCATTTGGCACTCACCTACTGTAATACTACCTTTTTTAAAACTCTCTCTTTCCGGGGCTCTATTCCCGGGTAAACTTCTTTCTATACTGTGTAAGCTTCTCGGCGGGGAATGGCTCCCCATGTGCCGGATAGATTTGCACAGCACCATGTTCTACTAACCGCTGCCAACTCTCAAATACCTGGTCTATGGACTCAATATAAATCGGACGGTGTTTAATGCCGCAGAAGTTCAGGAAATTCATGGCGACATCACCAACAAAGGCACTGCCATCAGACAGTACAACTGAAATCGAATCACTGGAATGACCGGGAGTATAAAGTATCCGGCCATCAATACCAATGCTTTCCAATAAATCAGTGTCATCTCCAGAGATAACCATATCGTCACCGGTAACGACTAATGGCGGGTATGTGAACTCTTTATGAAATATTTCAAAAAGTGAAAAGACCGCCTTGATACACCAGTTTACCGGTTCCATTGTGTCTTCGGATTCCCCTCGGCTCAGGGGCAGAAGCGCATTTTGATGTGCAATTACCTTGCAGCCGGTTTGCGCTACCAATTGTGCCGCAAAACCCGCGTGGTCATCATGGTGATGGGTTAATAAGAGGTATTTTATCTCAGATAAACTTATACCCAGCCGGTCCATTGCCTTTACAAATTTACCATAGTCTTTTGGATAAGCAGTATCAACCAGCA
>JAFGKB010000015.1 GCA_016928755.1 Anaerolineae bacterium
AAGCTCTTTGCCGATGGGGCCTTGGGTTCCCGAACCGCTGCAATGCTAGCGCCTTATGAAGGTGAGCCAGGGAATACCGGTGTGCCGACCCTGGAATTTGAGGAACTGAAAGAGATTGCAATCAAGGCGGCAAAAGGAAGCATAGCGCTGGCCGTTCATGCTATTGGGGACCGGGCCAATCGGATGGTGATAGATGCTATAGAGATTGTGCGCCCTATTGCACCCCCATTACGCCACCGCATTGAGCATGTGCAGATTCTCGCGGAGCAGGATTTGCCACGCCTGGCCAAGCTAAATATTATAGCCTCTATGCAACCGGTACACGCAATTCACGATATCAAGATGGCCGACCGGTATTGGGGAAGCCGGACAGAATATGCATATGCCTGGCGGTCACTGTTGGATACCGGTGTTGTCTTGGCATTTGGGGCAGATGCACCGATTGAGTCGTTTAACCCGTTTCTGGGTATTTATGCCGCCGTTACTCGTTGTGAGGAGAGCGGATACCCTGGCCCAGAAGGCTGGCATCCAGAGCAACGTCTGACACTACCGGAAGCTATCAAGGGGTATACCTGGGGGGCTGCTTATGCCGGTGGATTAGAAGACCGTGTCGGCCAACTTACACCGGGCTATTATGCTGATTTGGTGGTACTGGACCGGGATATTTTCTCTAGCCCGCCCCAGGCATTGCTTGAAACGAAGGTGAAACGAACGATGGTCCAAGGGGTTTGGCAATATATAAGTGATTAACGAAAGTCACCATCCAGGAAGCTTCTTTGCTTCCTGGATGGTAAAAACAATTACTTATAGAAGTTCCTTATGTTTCTCCTCGGCGAACTTCCGCAACTCTTTCATATGGGAGTCAGGCATTTCTCTATTCGCAACCAGAACCTCTTGCACAGATTTAGCATAGCGGTCTGTAATAGTCCGTAGCTCATCCCACAGCGATACAATTTCCCTGTAATATAGTTCCGTTTGCTCTTCGATACCCGTAAAGCGGTCTAAGACCTTCTGATTACTGAGGTCCTGGCGTCGCCAGCGGTCTTCCTCCGAGACTTGGCGTTTCTGCCAGTCACGGGCAAAGGACGATTGCCATTCTTCCCATTGGCGCTTTAGACGTTCCTCGGCAACACGTTGCATCTCGGCAATCTCATTCTGTCGCTTTTCCATCCGTACCTGGAAGGCTTCCAATGCTTCCAATGCCTGGCGGTTCTGGTTATACAACAGCGCGTATTTCTGTGTCTGTTCCACCAACCGCACGACTTCCAGATTCACTTTATTCGCCTGATCCGCATACTGTTTCATCCGTTGCTCGCGCTGGAAATCTGCCACTCGCAAGGCTTCAATACGGGGGTCATAAGACTTGGCGATCTGAACCGCTTCCTCAACCCGGCTCGGAATCTTGCGGATACTATCTTCCAAACGCACTAATTTTATGGCCAAGTCTTCTGTGGATTTGCGCACCGGTAATATATCGCCTTCAAGTGTCGTGATACGGCGGGCATCAGCGCGCCGCTGTTCTTCGAGATAGATAATAGATTGCAGACGGTCCTCAAGCCGCTTCCCTAGATCGTCAATATCATTGGCTACTTGCTGTACTTTAGCCTGGAGGCGTTGTTCACCGGAAGCGCGGGCTTTTAGTTCCTCGGCATAATGGAAGAAAGGACGAATTTTCTTATCCAAGTCCCCAATCTGCTCGGTTAACATGTCAATTTCCGAAAGTCGTGCCCGTTCAGCTTCCAACTTATCGGTGCGCGCCTGATTTTTCACCTCTTCAAGCGCCGCTGTAAGGTCACGATTGGTCTTTTCAATCATTGGAGGATAATCATCAGTCCGCCGCAGATCGGCTTGTAAAGAACTGATTTCTTGGTGTAACACATCGATCTCACGCGCCTGTGCCTCAATGGTCTGCTGCTGCTGTTCAAAACGCTCCTCAAGAGAGAGGACTGCGGCCTTGTCACGTTTCCGCTCGGCATCTAGCCAGCGAATCATCTGCTCCAGTTGAGAAATCTCCATCTATCTACCCTCATTTTTATAAAACATCGCCATTTTCTTTTATTTAATCCATTTCCTACTTATTACGCCCGCGTAACCAACTGAGCCGCTCCGTCAAGGGGGATAACATAGCTTGTTCCTCGGTTGTGAGTAACTTAAGCCGCCATACAGCCAACGGATAAACTATTATAGCTCCTAACATAGCAACCCCACGCCCGGCCGGTAGCAATAATAACGTAGCTCCTCCCATAAGTAAAGCAGCCACAAGCGGCTTTCCGATAATCTCCGCCCAGTTTAACCGACCGACCTGCTTTTGCAAGCCGATAATAAACGGGATCAACAACGCTAACTCTGAAAGTATCGTAATAACCGCAGATGCCTGGTACCCGTATGTGGGCATGAAAAGTATATTACCGGCCAGGTTAAAGGCGACACCGATAACAAAAGCACGGGTAAGGTAACGCTGCTGACCCAGAGCAATCAAGACATAGTTCGTCAAACTATTAATCCAACCTATGGGTATGGACCAGATCATCAACTGTAACGCGATTTGTGAGTGGGGCAAATAATCCACATCACCCAAAAACAAGACTAATTCATAAGCTACCAAAGCGGTGATAACCGCAATTGGTAAAGCTATGGAGACCAACAATTTCACACCCAGACGGTAAAAGCGTATCAGTGCGTCCTTATCCTCCCTGGCCTGGCGGGAGATCACCGGGAAGACGGCCATTGTAAACATAGAGGGGATTACGTTGAGGGCGTCGATAAACTTGTAAGCCGTACTATACCACCCCAACACCTCATTGCCCCAGAAGCCTTCCAGGAGGATTACATCGACTTTGAAGAAGAGCGTAGCCATCAGGTGGTTTAACATCAAGGGCCACGATTCCGACATCATCTCCCGGCGCACTTGGGGATCGAGTTCCAGTTGCAAGTGACGGGTAGGCTCTTGTAAACCTATGGCAGTGGGGAAACGCGCCGCCGCCAGAGCTAACAAGATAGTCAGCGTGATGAGATTAATAACCACCGAAGTCCCGGCCAGCCCTACAATACGCCAGCCCAACATCAGGGCAAAGGTCCCTAGAGTCGCCTTTAACAGTGTGGATAGTGTCGTGATCGCCGCCGGATACTCGGCATCTTCATAAGCATAGAAGAGCGCGGTCAAGCCTTTGGAGATTGAGCCAGGGATTAAGCCCATATACAGCAGGGCCATCGCCCAGATAGTCTGGGAGGCCAGCGGCGGCGTAACCAGACCGTTACGCAGTAGAATAAATCCCACCAAGGCGGGTATCCCTACGAGGCTTAAAAACAACCGCACTAAGGTCGTGTTAAAGAAGTAGCGGTTCGCATGGTCTTTATGACACGCGACCTCACGCATTAAGTAAGCATCTAGACCAAAGTTCGAGATAATCTCAAACCACATAAAGATATTAATCGCATAGTAATAGGCTCCGGCATCGGCAGGGCCTAAAATACGCAACATCAATGCGGCAAAGGCGAAATCAATTACCCGGTTAAACAGGTTAAGCACAATCGGGGCAATACTGTTCTTGGCGACACGTTGTACGGTGCTGTCATCACTGCTCTCATGGTAAGTGCGCCGCCAGAACCACAATACGATGAGGAAAAGCCAACTCATTCCGGCCAAGAAAGAGATGGCAGCACCTAGTTTAACGCTGTTCGGGCTATACTTAAAACGCACCGTCCAATGGCCCGGCTCAAGCTGCACACCTCGGAAGTTCCCGGCAACACGGGCTATCGAAAGCTCTTCTTCCTGGGCATCATCGTCGCCGGCCGGCTGGACAAAGGCTTTCCAGCCCACAAAATAACTGTCGGCCAGGATAAGCCATGCCGGCTGGCCAACCTGGACATCAATTAAGACCTGGTCCGGCTGGTATGAAGTTATCGCTTGGGATTGGTACTGCGCCGGTTGAGGTGCGCCATAGCCATCTAACGCGGGACGTTCCCCAATCCACCCGGCAGCGTCAGCCTCAACAATTGCGAACATCCGGGCGTCATATTGTTGCATTACGTCCCCAATAGCATCTACACCGGGCACAACTAAAGTAGCGGCTTGGGGCAATGTGAAGGCCCTGGGCATTACCCCCAGGTTCTCATAGACGCGCACAGCCTCATCCTGGTAGACTTGACGGTACTTAGGCAGAGGAATTTCTTCCTCGGTAATCACGTACTTGACGTTTAAAAGGTCGGTAAGGGGGCTATCCAGGCTGGAGAACTGCGAGAAAGGCGCGATACGATTGTAAGGCGTTTCATTTTGTGGTTCGATCCAGCCCATATAGCGGGCATACTGGGCCGTAAAGAGGCTGTCATAGCCGCGCACATCCTGGAAATCATAGAACATCCCCACATTGGCATTAAAAGTTTTCTTGCCATAGGGATCGAAAGTGGAGAACCGCCAGAGACCGGTATCCTGGCGCAGAAATTCCACAACTGGTGGGGTATAGTCCAATAACGCCGGGTCTACGGAGGGATTAAAACCTGCCCCGAACGCGACCAAATCCACCACCAAGACGATAATGGCCAGGAGTTCCCAAACCGGGCGTTGGTGTCCGAGACGCTTTAAGAATGGGATTTTGCCTAATCTTTGACCATAATAAATGGGACAACGCGAGACCCTCAAGACGATACCGGAGATAACCAGAATGAAGGCGGCCCGCTGTATCCAGGGGAAGAGGTACGCATAGAAGGCTATCGGGTCGGGAAATGCATTGGGGGCCAGGGCTAAGGACCAGAAAGCCCTCTCAATCCAAGGTTCGAAGGTGGGGAAGGCCAACCGGGATACCCACAACCCGGTGAAAAGCAGGACGCCACTCCAAAAAGTAACGACACCCAAAAGACTAATACTGTTTGGTGAAGTCCCAAGCATAAGGATGCGCCAGATGCCGGTAAGTTTTTTATGCTCTACGCAGCGCTGCGCTTCATTATCCGGTCCCCAAAGCTTACGCGCGCGGGCAATTACCTGCATTCCTATTGCAGATAGAACGCTAACAGAGAGCGTTAAGGGAAAAATCCACCGGAAAGGCGAATGGGATTGGCTTAAAAAGGGTAAGTAATAAACCAGGGCATATACAGGCGTGCCAAAGATACAGGCCAACGAGAAGAGGGCCAGGAAAGTGAAGAATGGGATATAGGGATGGTCTAACCATCTGAGCACGCTGGCGCGCCAGCCATGGGACTTAGTACCGGGCAAGATAAGGGGACTGATGATTGCGATAATGGATAAGAGCAGCGGGAGTACGCCCAGGTATGCCCCGCCTTCTACATAGTTTTTAATACCCCAGTCAAAGGAATAAATAGTCTGCCCGTAGGCGTTTACAGTAGCGGGGACTATCTCGCCGGTGAAGATGTCTTTAAAAGCGTGGTGAGCGGGATTGCCGAAGAAATTGGGAATGAGGAAGGTTACAAGACGGCGTTTGGGATAGGCCCACCCTAAAACCTGTTCTAAGGTCACAGCCCCTTGGCGGAAACTGCCGTTTACGATTTCAAAAAGTGGCACGAATTGCGCCGCGCCCAAGGCACCGCCTAATGCGACCATCAGTACCAGGCCAAGAGCCGGACTGATAATCTCAGCTTGCCAATCCTGGCGGGGTATATGCAAGGCAGTGTAGACCAGACGCCAGGCGGCAAATACAGCCATCACTAACAATACAAAATAGGTAATTTCCGCGTGGCCGGAGAATATCTGTAGGCCGAGTGCCACAGCCCCTAATAAGGCCCAGGGCAACATAGACCGCCCTTGCCCTATAAAGGGTTGCCGGCGCACCGTTAACTCCTGTAAAGCTAACAACAACGGCAGCCAGGACGCCGCCGCCACAATCATTGGATGAACCACCGAGACGATTAGGAAACCGCTGAATTGGAATGCGATCCCGGCTAAAAATGCTCCCCATCTGTAGCGGTCAGAATCGGACAAAACGCGAGCCAGGATATACATCCAGATACCGGCTAATCCCAACTGGAACACAATAAACACATCAAAACCCTGGGATAAGGGCAGAATGAAGAAGAGCCAGGTCAGGGGGTAAAGGGCTGAGTGTTGGCCGTTGGCCAGGAATGGATGGCCGGCAAAGAGATAGGGATCCCAAAGCGGCAATTGGCGGGATTGAATAGAATCCACCAGGAAGCGTTTCCAGACGTAGTTTTCCAGGACAAGGTCACCTAGCAGGGAATTCTGCGGGACTGTAACCCCAAATTCTGGGGCAGCGGATTTGTAAGGCTCAAAAGTGTAGAGCGCGTCGGACGGCACCAGGGTACTAGCGCCAAATACCACCGGCGCAAATAACAATAGCGGCAGCAGTAACAAGACTCCAATAAAGAACAGGTCCGGCGTAAGTTTGCGCACTTGCTATCTACTCCGTTATAACATCAACCGGGGAAAGTTTTCGGTGGCGAAAACGCACTTCCCAAACGCGGACCGCAGCCTCGAATTTAACGGGCATGGTCATCTTGGATTGCCCGATACGCCTATCAGGAAAGAAAATGGGGATTTCTGCGACTTTATACCCCAGACGCCAGGTAACATAACTCATTTCAACCTGGAAGACGTAGCCTTGGGAAAGAATACGGTCCAGACCTATACCAAGCAATGTATCACGACGCCACGCCCGGAACCCGGCCGTCGCATCGGCAATCGGCAGGCGGAGGATAGCACGAGCATAGAGGTTGGCCCACCAAGAGAGAGCCTTGCGCCCAATTCCCCAATCGGGGTCCGTATCGCCACCGGGGACATAACGGGAGCCAATCACTAAATCGGCACCGGGTAACTCGGCTAAAAGTTGCGGCACATCTTGGGGACGGTGTGAGAAATCGCAATCCATCTGCACGACGGCAGTTGCACCGCGCTCCAAGACATCTTTGAAACCGGCCACATAAGCCCGTCCAAGACCTTTCTCCCCCTGCCGGTGGAGCACCGCAACCCGGTCATGATATTGGTGGACTAATTCATCAGCAATTTCTCCGGTACCATCAGGAGAATTATCATCAACAAAGAGCAAATGGGAATTAGGGATATTAAGCTCTAATAACGCCTTGGTCATTGGCTCAACGTTACCGGCTTCATTGTAAGTGGGGATCACAATCCACACGTTCTCCATATAGTTGGTCAAGGTTTTCATCCCCCTAAATAAAAATTATAAGGCCCTAAAGGTTTTCAACACACGCTTATCTAGCAAAACCTGAACCTTTAGGGTCTCTTTTCGTGTAATCATACCACTATTACGGCAATATGGGATTAACGCCGGCACAGGCAATGATGAGCGGCATAATTCCAAGAGAATGACATGGTATTCTCTTAAGTGTTTTATGATGGGTTAAGGATAGACTACATGTTTAGTCAAACTAC
>JAFGKB010000100.1 GCA_016928755.1 Anaerolineae bacterium
CTCAGGATGACGGTTGCATAGTATTAAGTGCAGTCAAGACTTTCTTTCCGAACTGAACCGTGTCTTGCGGTTGTTACTCAGGATGACAGGGGGCAAGACTTTCTCTCTGCACTGAACTATGTCTCTTATGGTTGTTACTCGGCATTCGCGCAAGTATTAGCATGGTGTTGATTGGTTAACAGCCTACTCAAATATTATACAGAGCACAAGAGCAAGTTTGTACTGAAGTTAAGCCCGGATTTCCAGAAAAAAAGCATAGGCCCAACGAATCATATAGGAGTTAGGTACTATTACAAAAAAAGTCAATAAATGGTAAAATAGTAATGTACAAATTTAGTGGCGATTTTATCCTGTGAATTACCATAAATCATTCTACATGACCTCAATACTCAACTAAAAGATGACTTTAATAACATTTACTACTCAAAAAGGCTTAAAAGTGAGCGACAATAAGCATATCCTAGTAATTGGAGATGAAGAGGATACGCGCGTAATCCTATGCCATTGTCTGAGAAAGCTAGGTAATAATTACCAGGTAAAAGCAGAAAGAGACAGGGCAAAAGCACTCAACACAGTTGAGAAAGATAAAGTCGCGTTAGTGCTCTTGGAAACAGATAACCTGGGCCATGAAGCTGTGGAATATACCACCAAGCTGCAAAACAGTGCTTCTGCCCCAAAGGTTATCTGGATTACCAGTAGCGACTCTCTTAGCTACAAACTCCAAGCCCGCGCTATGGATATCTACCGCTATATCCTCAAGCCCTTCTCACTGGCAGAAATAAGGCGCATCGTGCAAGAAGCAATAAAATAACGGAAAAAGACGCCGGGAGTTATTCCCGGCGTCTTTTAGTATTCAAAGTACAAGCTTATTTAGGCAGCTATCCCCGCGCCATCCTCTGGCACATTTGACGTTGCTTCCGGCGGTATTGCGGATATATTCTCCTCGCCGGACTTATTCTCCACGCCATCTTTAGCGGTATCAACCGGCATCAGTGCATGCTCAAGGACTTCCTGGATATCATCTACCAGGATGAATTTCACATCCTCACGAATTTGATCTGGTAACTCATCCAGGTCGATCTCGTTCAGCTTCGGCAGAATTATGGTCCGCAGACCAGCCCGGTGGGCGGCCAGAGTTTTCAGCTTAAGCCCACCAATGGGCAAAACCTGTCCTTGTAACGTAATCTCACCGGTCATACCTAAATCAGGACGTACCGGACGATTAGAGAGTAATGAAACCAATGAGGTCACCATAGTAATACCGGCGGAAGGGCCATCTTTAGGCATAGCCCCGCTGGGTACGTGTAAGTGTATTTTACCCTTACAACTATCCTCACAGAGGTTCAACTCTTTCCAATGGGACTCGACATAACTTAGCGCAATACGGGCGGACTCCTGCATAACGTCACCCAGTTGCCCCGTAAGTATTAAGGAGCCGTCGGCCCCTGGCATTTTAGCCGATTCTACAAAGAGGACCTCACCACCACTAGGCGTCCAGGCCAATCCGGCAGCAACACCAGGGCGTTCGGTGCGTAAAGCAGCCTCAAAGCGATAGCGCGGCTTGCCAAGCAACTCACGGGCTTTCTCCCCATCAATGACCAATGATTTACCGCCATTGGCCTTCTCATCCTCGGCCACTTTAGTGGCGATCTTACGGCAGGTTTTCCCAATCTGGCGTTCTAACTGCCGGACCCCGGCCTCACGGGTATAATCACGGATAATGGCCCGCAGGGCCTCTTCAGAGAATTTTATTTCCTCTTCCAAAAGACCGTTGACCTTAATCTGGCGCGGTACCAAGTATTGCTGTGCAATATGTACCTTATCGTATTCAGTATAGCCATCAATCCGGATCAACTCCATACGGTCTAGCAAGGGGGCCGGGATTGTAGCCGTTGTATTAGCGGTACAGATAAAGAGTACCTTGCTCAAGTCAAAGTCCACATCCAGGTAGTGATCGCGGAAAGCATGATTCTGCTGTGGGTCCAAGACCTCAAGCAATGCTGAGGATGGATCACCACGCCAATCAGAGCCGATCTTGTCAACTTCATCTAACATAAAGACCGGGTTTTTCACCCCCACCCGTTTAATCGCCTGCATAATGCGGCCTGGCATAGCGCCGATATAGGTGCGACGATGGCCCCGGAATTCAGCCTCATCCCGCATTCCACCTAAACTCATACGAGTGAATTTGCGGTCCAAGGCACGGGCGATAGACTGCCCCAGGGAAGTTTTACCAACACCTGGTGGCCCCACAAAAACCAATATAGCCCCAGTACCCTCTACCTTGCGGCCTTGTAAGTCACTCACTTCATCTAATTCAAGATTGCGTTCCTTACGCAGTTTGCGCACGGCCAGGAATTCCAAAATACGTTCTTTGACATCTTCCAAATCATAATGGTCTTCATCCAATACCACACGGGCATTAGCAATACCGAGATTATCTTCTGTCAATTCCTGCCAAGGCAGAGAAGTTAACCAATCGAGATAGGTCTTAATAACCCAGTACTCAGCCGCTTGAGGCGGCATCTTCTCAAGGCGTGCCAATTCGCGGAGGGCCTCATCTTTGGCCTCATCGGTCATCTTGCACTCTTCGATCTTCTTGCGATACTCCTCTGCGTCGCGTCGGCCATCATCGCCTTCACCTAATTCTTTGCGAATGGCATCCATCTGCTGGCGCAAGAAGTACTCACGTTGTGTCTTCTCGATTTCCTCTTTTGCTTTCTCCTGGATTTGCTGCCCAATTTGGCGCACCTCAAGTTCATGGGAAAGCACCTTAACCAGATGTTCCATCTTAGCGACGAGCTGCCGCATTTCCAGAATTTGCTGGGCGTCTTTCATATCGACGCGCAAATTAGAGGCTAACAGATAGACCAACAACCGGGAGTCTTCCAACTGATTGATAAAACGAGTGGCCTCTTCTGGGAACTGAGGGATTAACTCCGCCAATTCAGTGGCCACACTAAGCAGACTCCGGCGCAACGCTTCCTCAATGACAGAATGCTCCACAATATCCGTTTCCAGGCGGATGTTTGCACGCAGATAAGGGTCTTCTTGTACCCAATCCACGACGCGCATGCGCTCCAAACCTTGGATAAAAACCGTCAAAGTGCCATCATTACCACGCATAACGCGATGGATAATGGCAACTGTACCCACCTCAAATACCTCTTCAGATCCAGGGACCTCAATGGAAGGGTCCTTCATCGCGACTAAACCCACGAAGCGATTCCCCTTTTCAGCTTCTTCAATAAGCTGAACCGAGCGTGGGATACCCACAGCCAGCGGCATTACGATATAAGGGAATGCTACGGTATTCCGTAACGGTAATATCGGAAGATCTTCAGGTATTTGTCGAATAAGCTCATCTAAGTTTTGTTCTTGCATATTAAACCACGGCAACATTAGTCTTTACCTCCCGTGCATTAACACAATTTTTAATCAATATCCAACAGAAGGCAAAGCGCACACTTCTTAAAGTAACCCATATTCCTTGAAGTTACCTAAGTCGCCACTATTCCTTTCCTTAAAAAACCAAGTTTTATCATGGCACTTTAAGCGTAAAATTCTTACAAATGCGCGCTACCCACTTTTCATTCCAGTGGATTATAACATCCACTAATTAGAAATAAATAAGCGCCACGTATGTAAACTATTAATCAGGGAAATCGATTCGATAATTAGAGCTGCTTCGATTACTCCCCAACCACTATGATATAATGAAAAAGCCTCTTTAGAAAGAGGCTTTTTCATTTCTCTCACCAGGGATTAATTTTAACAAAATCTATCAAGAGGTCAAATCATGATTATTGATACACATGTTCACTTACAAATGGCTGCCTATAGCACAGATTTAACCGCCGTACTGGAACGGGCTGCCAATGCAGGCATAAGAGCTTGCATTATACCGGGTACTACGTTGGATGATAGTCTAGCCGCAGCCAACCTGGCCGAACAGTATAACACCGGGCCATGCACTCTCTATGCCGCAGTAGGCATCCATCCTACCAGCGCACACCAACTGACGCCAGCGGTATTGAAACGCCTAGAAGAGCTAACGCACCATCCGAGAGTTCTCGCCATTGGGGAGATAGGGCTGGATTATTACTGGCCCAATATTGAGGAGCGGGGGTGGCAATGTGCAACACCGGAACAGCAACAGCGGGCTTTTAAAGAACAACTCGACTTGGCAGCCCGATCAAACCTACCGGTTATCGTGCATGACCGGGATGCACATACAGACACCTTGAATATTTTAAAGGATTGGGTAAGTCGATATCAGCCACAACGCACCGGTACATTACATGCCTACGCCGGCGGGATAGAACTATTGGACCAAGTAATAGAAGCCGGCTTTTATATCGGCATAGATGGGCCGGTGACTTTCAAAAAAGCTAAAGAGCTTCATGCTGTAGCCCAAGCCGTACCCTTAGACCGCTTATTATTAGAGACCGATGGACCTTATCTAACACCACACCCTTACCGAGGGAAACGCAATGAGATGGCTTATCTGACACTTATAGCGGAACGGATTGCGGACTTACGGGGTATAAGCACAGTGGAGGTTACACAGGCCACTTCCCGCAATGCACAACGACTTTTCGGGATCGAAGATACAGTCTTATAGACAAACGTTTTAGGAACCGTCACTTGAGTCACTTAGCTACAAAAACGGTCAGTTCTCATGCTTCAGAATGAGCCAGTCTTACCCAACGCGAAGCCATAGCTCACGCCGGAAAGATTCAATCCGGTGATTGTGGTATAATCCCCATCAGTATTACTTCAACATAACGCCAACAATTAGGGGTAACTTGCGGAGCGAAAGCCATATACGTTATACAGGCCGTGAGGTAATATTAGTTATTGTAGGGGTTGTATTATGGGCATATCAGGGACATTACTATATACAAATTTATTGAGACAGGAGTTAGAGGACGTTACAGCATTAATGGGGCGGAGTAACGGCCATCTGCCACCCTATGTATCAGAAACTATCTACTCCATTATCAACAGCAGCGGGAAGCGACTGCGGCCGGCGTTGCTGTTATTATCTGCACGTATGTTCCAGGCCAGTGTCGAACAAGCATTACCTTTAGCCGCGGCGATAGAACTATTGCACACTGCGACCCTAATCCATGATGACCTGGTGGACAATGCAACACAACGCCGGAACATACAGACCCTGAATAGCCAATGGCCGTCTGGGGCAACCGTATTGGCCGGGGATTTGGTCTTCTCCTGGGCAGCAAAGATGGCGACCCAAGGAGAAAACAGCACCTTCTTACAGCGTTTCTCGGAAACCTTAGAAACCATATGTGCCGGGGAACTTGATCAAATGTTCCAGGGACGGGGTAACATCCCCTCGAGAGAGGGGTATTACAAGCGAATCTTTGGAAAGACAGCCTCATTATTTATGTTAGCGACTGAAATCGGCCCGGTGCTAAGCCGCAGTTCAGAGACAGATGTGCAGAACATGGCTAATTATGGCAAATGGGTAGGCCAGGCGTTCCAAATCACCGACGATGTCCTGGACTTTATGAGTACCCCAGAGGAACTGGGGAAACCTATAGGCAGTGATTTGAGACAGGGCCTAGTCACGTTACCCATGCTTTATTACCTGGAATCCAATCCTGATGACACGCGGGTAGAGAAAGTACTCTATAACCCACAAGACGAGGTCACACTCCAGACTCTGGTCAATGCAGTACGGCAGTCCGAGGCCCCGGAACAAGCAATGGCCGAGGCCCAGACGTTGGTAAGCCAGGCATTGGACGTATTGGAGAACTACCCGGCGACGCCATACCGCCGGGGAATGGAAGAGATCGCCCGTTTTGCCGTCCAGCGACGCTATTGAGCAATGGCAAGTAGCACGATGACACAACCAAGACAGAATACCACAGCCGTATATCTTTCAGTTATTATCGTAAGCTGGAATGTGAAGCCACTCCTCCGGCGTGCCATTAAGTCCACACTCAATTCCTGGGGTACAGAACCGGGACTGGAGATTATTGTGGTGGACAATGCCTCAAATGACGGTAGCCAGCAAATGGTACAGGAAGAATTCCCACAGGTACGCCTAATAGCCAGTGCAGAAAACCTAGGCTTTACAAAAGGCAATAACCAGGGCATCGCGGAGGCCAATGGAGAATTCGTACTCCTCTTAAATCCCGATACAGAGGTCCTGGGGGATGCGCTACATCAAATGGTTGAGTATCTGGAAACCCATCCCGGTACTGGTATGTTAGGGCCACAACTGAGAAATCCCGATAATACTGTACAGTCCTCTAAGCGACGTTACCCCACCCTGCCGGTCTTATTCTTGGAGAGCACCTGGTTACAAAAGATCACCCCCAAGAAATTGCTAAGCCGGTACTATGCAGAAGACCTACCGGACGATAAGATCAACGCGGTAGATTGGATTAAGGGTGCTGCGATGTTAACACGGCGACAGGTCATTGAGCAAATCGGGGGCATGGACGAGGGATTCTTTATGTACTCGGAGGAGTTAGATTGGTGCCACCGGATCAAGGATGCCGGCTGGCAAGTTATCTATATGCCCCAGGCACAGATTAAGCACTATGAGGGGAAGAGCAGCGAACAAGTAATCCCGGCCCGGCATATCTACTTTCAGTCCAGCAAGATACGTTATACCCGCAAATACTTCGGGAAGATAACTGCGGGGGTTTTGCGGGTATGGTTAATGGGCCAGTATATCTGGCAGATAGCAATTGAGGGCCTTAAATGGTTGGTGGGGCACCGGCGCGACCTGCGGGCAGAGCGCATCAAGGCATATCGTCTTGTCTTACACAGTGGATTACGTTACCACCGGCAGTAAAACCTAAACATATAATCACATACAGGAAGGTTAAACTTGAACGCGTATTTAGGAGAAATCAGTGCATTAGCAACTTCTTTTTTCTGGGCTTTAACCTCAACTTTCTTCACCCTAGCCGGGGAGAGAGTTGGTTCACAGACGGTCAATCGGGTACGCTTGATATTAGCGACCGTTTTCCTTGCCATTGCACACTTTATATCCCAAGGAACACTCTTCCCGGTCCGTGCCGGGCTTGACCGCTGGGGTTGGTTAGCATTATCGGCCGTGATCGGGTTGGTCATCGGTGACGGCTTGCTATTCTATGCCTTCAGCCAAATCGGCACCCGGTTATCTATGTTGTTAATGGCCCTGGCCCCGGTTATGGGCACCATTATGGCATGGATTTTCCTGGGAGAAGCTTTGCCGACCACTCAGATATTGGCAATTAGTGTGGCAATCAGTGGTATCGCCTGGGTAGTCTTTGAACGTAACACTCCTTCTACCCAAGAAGCATCTGCAGAAGCACCTGCACATACAGCGAAAAACTATATTGTGGGGGTTCTATGTGGTGTTGGCGCAGCCCTGGGCCAGGCGGTGGGCCTAGTGATGTCCAAACAAGGCATGGTGGGAAACTTCCCCTCACTATCAGCAAGTTTAATCCGCGTCCTGGTGGCAGCAGTGTTTATCTGGATCGTAGCGGCCTTCCAGCGCGAAGCGCGAGAAAGTGTCGTAGCATTACAAGACCGAAGAGCCTTTGGCCTAATCACAGTCGGGTCACTGGTCGGCCCGACAATCGGTATGACGTTATCCCTGGTAGCGGTGCAGTTCAGTGAAGTCGGCATAGCCTCCACGCTGATGGCCCTTAGCCCGGTGATGTTGATTCCCATAGGCCATTGGATCTTCAAGGAACAGGTCAGTACCCGTGCTGTTTTTGGGACCGGGGTAGCGATGGCCGGCGTGGCGATGTTGTTTTTGCTTTAACCACCAAGACTACAAAAGTCTTATGACGAAGACTTTTGTAGTCTAAAAACTCCCGGCCTCTTTTTATTTACAAGTTACGTGGTTTTGGCCCAGGATAAGACGTAGTTTAATGCCGGACTCCGGTACATTCTGGTAGATAATGTTATTCTCTCCCAAGCCAAAGTAGCTTTGGAGCAAGGGCAATCCTAACCCTTTAGAAGTATCACTGAACACAACTAATTGCGTCTGGGCATAGTCACGGCGGTCTGGCTCTCCAATACTCGGCAAATACCCGTAATGGGACAGCCAATCCGCAGCCAATAAGTCCCAATCTGCATTTGGTGTACCATTCCAAATCTCGATGGGGACAAGAGCCTGAAATGCCCGGCTGGACGCAGGGGCCGCGATGACCTGTTCGATAATAGGTGAAATCTCGTCCCAGAGGGGGATGAAGACATTTCCCCCATAAGGAGTCACATAGGGTTCTACTTGCTGCCGTCCGATATTGTACATCCTCACATTTGAAGGTTCAAGCTGCATAGCGACCACAACTAAGGACAGAATCGTATTCCAATCCATGTCAGTTTGGTACAAACCACGAGTTTGTTCGTACAACTGAGGCGCAGTGCGCAATAAATCAATCTGCTTGCCACGCCGCCACATCGCTTCTAATACTTGTTGCTGGCGCTTCTCACGAGAGAAGGCACTGGTAGTCTTACGCGACCGCGAATACCACAAGGCTTGCTCCCCGTCCAGGTGGTGAATCCCTGGCTCCAATACAAACCAGGGATACTCTCCTTGTTCATCAGGATAGGGCCAGTAATCCTCTAAACGGCAATGTACCGGGATATCTACCCCACCTAGGGTATCCACCAGGCCGATCAAGCCATCAAAATTGACTTTGACATAATAATCTGCCGTAATCCCCAAATTATAAAGCAGTGCCTGGTTAAAAAGTCCAAAGCCGCCGCCCTCATGGTGATTCAGTTCACCATACATATCGGCGAAGTTGATGCGCGTCATCCAGAAGTTAGGCACGTAGATATATAAATCACGCGGAATAGAGAGCACCGACACCGATGGTATATGGGGATAGATAACGACGTATTGGACGGCATCAGTATGCCAGTCATTCCAATCCGGACGCTGGTCAATACCTAAGAGGGCAACCGTGATAGCGTCTTCGGGAATATATACCCTAGGAACCGGAGCAGGGATTGTCATAGTGCTAGAAGGATGTGGGGTAACCGTCACCACAATAGGCACCGCCGTGGGCCGGTGTGGAGGTAAGGGGGTCACCAACGTAGGACTGGGGGTCGGTGTCAGCGTCGGAGGATCGGGGGTAAATGTCGGTGTAGGAAGAAAAGTGGGCGTGGGCGTCCAAGTAGGGGGGAATGTACCGGTCGGAGCCGGTGTAGCCAGGACGGAACTACTCGGCGTTGCCGTAGATGTAGAGCTAGGGGTCAATGTAGAAAGTTGGGATTGAGTCGGGGAGGGACCGGGAATACATGCCACCTGATTTACGATTAATACCAAAAGTAGACCTATAAACAAAAGGCGATTTTCTAATTTTACCGGTGTCATGGTTAGGGGAAGCTACTCCATCTCCTCCCAATTTTCTCCAACTTCTACATCAACCTTAAGCGGCACCCGCAACTCAAAGGCCCCCTCCATCGCCTCCCGCAAGGTCGCAATAACAGCGTCGCGCTCCCCGACCGGGACTTCCAGTACCAATTCATCGTGAACCTGGAGAATAATACGGGCTTGTTGGTTGCATTCCTTCAACATAGCATTTAAGCGTAACATCGCCAACTTGAGGATATCCGCCGCTGTCCCCTGGATAGGAGTATTGATGGCCATCCGCAAAGCGGCTTGCTGGCCGCGCTTAGAAACCTGGCTACCGGGGCCAAGTTCTGGGAAATAGCGACGCCGCTGTAACAGAGTTTCAACATACCCCTTTTCGGCAGCTTCTCGTTGCATCTGGTCCATATAGGTATGTACCCGTGGGAAACGCTCGAAATAACGAGCGATAAAAGCATCCGCTTCATCCGGCTGCACACCAATCTGACGCGCCAGCCCATAAGCCGTCTGACCATAAATCAAGCCGAAGTTCACCGCCTTAGCAACACGGCGCATCTCATAACTGACATCTTCCAGGGCGACTCCATACACAGCCGCTGCTGTTGTCGCGTGAATATCCTCGCCCTTCTGAAATGCCATAATCAAGCCCTCATCCTCGGAGACATGCGCCATTACCCGTAATTCTACCTGGGAGTAGTCGGCCCCCACAAGAAGCCAGCCCTCTTCAGAGACAAAGGCGCGGCGCACACGACGGCCCTCCTCACTACGAATCGGAATATTTTGTAAATTAGGATTAGCAGAGGATAACCGACCGGTCACAGTCCCGGTTTGATTGTAAGATGTATGAACCCGTCCGGTCGCAGGATTAACCAACTGAGGTAAAGCATCCACATAGGTTGATTTCAACTTGGCCAATTCACGGTAGTCCAGTATAGCATCCACAATGGGGTGTGCGCCTTGTAAGTCTTCCAGGACGGAAGCCCGGGTAGAATAGTGACCCGACTTGGTCTTACTTACACCACGAGTTGGTAAACCGAGACGGTCAAAGAGGACTTCAGAAAGTTGTTGTGTGGAGTTGATGTTAAAGGAGACCCCGGCATAACGTGTAATATCGGAGTCAAGCTGTTCAAGACGTGCGGTGAGTTCCTGGGACAATGCCTCTAGCCACGCCACATCCAACCGCACACCATGCATCTCCATCTCAAGGAGGATGGGCAATAACGGCATCTCTATATCGCGGAAGAGGTCAAACTGCTCCCGCTCTTTTAATTCAGCCTCCAAAACGCCAGACAACCGGTGGGTCATATCGGCATCGGCTGACGCATAGGGGACGACTTTATCCAGAGGAACCTGGTCCATAGTCTTCTGGGATTTGCCACTCCCGATAAGTTCCTTAATCTCAGTCATCTGTACACCGAGCCGGGACCACGCCTGATTCTTAAGCCCAAGATTAGGCGAAGCCGGGTTTAAGACCCACTCGGCAAGCATTGTATCAAAGAACGGACCTGCACACGGCATTCCATGCCGGGCCAGTACCTTTAAATCATACTTAAGATTATGGCCCTGCTTCAGGATTGATGTATCTGCCAATAACGGCCCCAAATGCCGGGCCACCGTCTCCAACGCCAAAACCGGTTCATCAGGCAGCGATTGCACAGGGATATACCACGCCATACCGGCCTTATCGGTCAAGGAGATTCCGACCAGTTCGGCAACCATAGGGTCGGTGCCGGTAGTTTCGGTATCCAAGGTAAATACCGGGGATTCTGAAAGCCCCGCTACCAGTTTTTCCAATGTAACCGCATCAACCACCAAGTGATAATCACCCAGAGGTTGCATCTCCCCCCCTGTAATGGCCGAATCAGCCCCAAAGAGGGATAATTGGCCGGTGGCCTTGACGGACGGTACTCCTTTGGGTTTTGGTATCCGGGTTAGCAAGGAACGGAATTCTAATTGTTGCAAAAAGTTCATAAGCCGTTCGGCATCATACCCATTTATAAAGTCAGCAGTTTTGAGGTCCAGAGATACCGGGGCATCCCGGACAATACGCCCTAGGTACTGGCTAAGATAAGCCGCCTCACGGCCCTTTTCCAATGCATTACGGTAGCGCGTAGCTAGTTCATCCAGATGCGCATAGATTTTGTCCAAAGAGCCGTATTTATTGAGCAGCTTAATGCCACCCTTCTCCCCCACTCCATGTACACCGGGGATATTATCAGAGGAGTCCCCCATCATAGCCTTCAAATCAATTAACTGGGTAGGCTCTAGCCCGCCATAGCGCTCACGCACCTTGTCGGGAGTATAATATATAGTATCCGAAAACCGTCGCCCCGAAGTGAGTACTGTGATATGCTCATCCACTAATTGTAGTGCATCCCGGTCACCGGTCACAATAATCACATCCAAGTCAGCCTTTGCTGCCTGTAAGGAAAGTGTTCCCAACAAGTCATCTGCTTCATAATCCTCTAGCTCTACAATGGGGATACCTAGCGCAGATACAAACTCGCGAATACGCCCCATTTGCCCGCGCATCTCATCTGGCATCTTCTCACGGTGGGCTTTATACTCAGCGTATTTCCGAACGCGAAAGGATGGGCCTTTGTCAAAGGTCACAATTGCATAATCCGGCTGCTCCTCATTTAGAACCGTGAACAACATTAACGCAAAGCCAAAAATAGCATTTGTAAATTCACCGGATGAATTTGTTAAATCAGCGGGCAAAGCATGAAAAGCACGGTAGGCCAATGAATGGCCATCTATTAAGATTAACTTGTGTTGTGGCATACTAGACCTCCCTACTGTTACAGACAACATAGGGGCGCATATGCGCCCCCATAATTATGAACGACTAAATCCCCCCCTCCGGGGGGGATTTAGGGGGGGGGAATACATCAACGCTTGGCTATGATTAAACCGGACTCGGTGCGATTTTCAGAAGCAGATGGCTGTTGGGGTTTCCTTGATAACAACTCAGAAGCGGACGGCGCAGTTTGTTGTGGGGCAGACGGCTGTGCCGGGGCATATTCCTGGGC
>JAFGKB010000336.1 GCA_016928755.1 Anaerolineae bacterium
CGGAGAAACACTAATTGACTTAGCCTTTTTCCCTTCGACTTTAGGCAATGTCAACGTTAGAACACCATCCTTAAGCTTAGCCTCGGAAGCATCAGCATTGACCTCAATTGGCAAACTGACAGTGCGGGAGAAAGAACCATACCGGCTCTCTTTGCAAATATAAGCTTCTTCTTCTAGCTCTTCATCTTCCCAGACTTCTCCCTTGATGGTCAAGGTATCACCTAAGATACTAATCTGAACATCATCAGCCTGAACTCCAGGGAGTGTAGCTTTAATAACCACAGCATCAGCGGTTTCATACATATCCACAGGGAAAGCATGGCCCACAACTTCATTTAAACCGGCCAATCCCTCACCAAGTATACGGTCAATTGCATTCCGAAATGCCAACAAATCCCCAAAATCACGACGCAAAATAGACATTTTGTTACGCCTCCTTGTTAATTAAGCTACAACACTGACTAATCAATAGCTTTTAAAAGGACCTGGAATCAATTTCTTCAACAGAGAGGAAGGCCCAAGCCATTTTTATTATAATTGAGCGACGATTTTCTCCAAAGCACTGGTTACTGAATCCGGTTCATGGGCTACACACGTAATAACCGACACAGATTCCGGTAACTTCAAGAGCTTGGCAATATCCGCCACACTCATAACAGATTCACCATCCTGCTTATTAGCAACCACAAAATAGGGAACATTAGCCTGTTTACGGAACAAACGCAGTATTTGAACGGCATCCATAAAACTACCGCGATCATTGCTATCCACGATCAAAATAAACAAATCCATCTCACGGGACAGAATATCCCACATAAACTCAAAACGAGCTTGCCCAGGAGTCCCATAAAGATGCAACATCACATCACCCACGCGGCGTTGGCCATAATCCATAGCCACCGTTGTCTCTTCTTTGACATTAGCCATACCTGGGTCTGTAATACGTCGCTCAGTAGTAACAATTTCAATATCACTAGCCGCACGCACAAATGATGTTTTACCGGCATTAAAAGGCCCAGTAACAATAGCTTTATAAGATTTCATATTTTATCATTCCTCCTTGTGTTCGGATTGCTCGCGACGAAAATTAAAAAACCGGTATCCCATTCCCCGCTCTGTGAAGATATATTGAGGATCAGAAGGATCAAGTTCTATACGTTTACGTAAATAGTTAATATATAACCGTAAATAGGAAATGGAGTCTTTGTATTCATACCCCCAAACTTTTGAGAGCAACGTACCATAGGGCACCGTCCAACCGGCATTTTCAATCAAGTGCCATAATAACCGGAACTCAGTAGGCCGTAGTTTACTGCGCTCACCCTCAATAATGACTTCTCCAGTATTGAAGTCAACGCTTAGACGGTCATCAATGTCCAAGATAGAAGAATCTTGAGGTTTCACCGTTTGAGTACGTCTCAAAACAGCATTAACCCGACTGACCAATTCCCGAGGGCTGAATGGTTTGGTAATATAGTCATCTGCTCCTAAATCTAAACCCCGCACCCTATCATCTTCGGAATTGCGGACAGTTAACATCAAGACCGGGATGCCGGAAACCTCACGAATCATACGCAAAGTTTCAAAACCATCTATTTCAGGCATCATAACATCAAGCAAGACAATATCCGGCATAGCCTCCCGAACTTGCTGCAGCGCCTCCAAACCATCATGAGCCTCAATAACGCGAAACCCTTCCATCTCTAGGTTAATACGCACAAAGCGGATGATTCGCGGCTCATCATCGACAACCAAAACCAATGGATGTATTGCAGGAGGACTACTCACGGATGAAGGTAACAATCTTATCTTCTCCTTCAGTTGGCATAATCTCAACACTATGGACACGATGCCACGGATAAATTACCGTGTTAGTCTCAGGCAAAAAGTAAGGCACATCCCGACCATCACGCAGACGGGGACTATTCAACGTAATAAAACCCGCTGTAGGATCAGGCAACTCGTCAACCTCTCCAATTACAGGGTCCTCATTCAATACATGAATTAAAATTGTATGCGGCATACAAAATCCTCCCAAAAAAAGTTTAAGAATGATGAATATTTATTTTTAGGCGCATAGTACCCAACATCAATATATCCCCATCCCTAAAAGTATAGGGCAAATAGGGCGTCAACCGTTCCCCATTCAGGAAGGTACCGTTAGTACTATCTAAATCTTCAATAAAACACACATTATCCCGTGTGTAAATCCGGGAATGACGCCTGGAAACGCCCTGCTCTAACCCACCATCTGTAGTCAAATCTAATTCAGGAAAGATTCCATGAGCAGCATCAAGACGCCCAACCAGGATTTCCCATTCTGCAGAGAGTAAAACTTTACGCCCGGTATTTAAAATCTCTACCTCAATACTTAACGCTTTACCATTAGTAGTTCCACCTGCTTCAGCACCATCGCGCCGTCCCTGGGTTTCTTCCTGTTCGGGTAAAGGCTCGGTACGCAATGGGCCTCCAGAAGGTAAATAGGTGCCACACTGAACACAAAAGAGTGTACCGGGCAAGTTCTCTGCACCACATGATGGACAAATAATTTTATTACTCTTCTCTGTCATACTCTACCCTCACCTTCAACATCAAACAATTTGTCGCGTCGCCAAGGTACGTGTACCATACCGCAATTTCTTGCGGCCCTCTGCAGAAGGGATTTCCCCTTGTGACAAACGATTAGCTTCCAACATAGCCGCTCCGGCTAATTCCTGGTAGCCCATATCAAATAATTGTGTTGCCGCAGCTTCTAATAAACTTGTGGCTTGTTTGGTATGACCAATTTCAAACTCATCCCAAGCCCGCTCCTGAAGCTGGAAAATACTCAACCGTGCCAATAGATTTATAAGTCGCTGTGGGATTTCCTGCTCTTCTGGTTCCGGGACAACATCAACCTCAATATCACGATGAAGTTGTATATGGGAAAGATTAGCCAAATCCTCAGCTTCTAATTCTACACGACAAATCCGTTTACGACCACCCTCATCCAGCTTAACAATAAATTCCACAACTATAGCCGTTGGCTCTTCAGCACCAAGCTTACCCAGTAAGAAAGTGTTGGGAATCCCCTGCTTACTCAAATGTTCAAGATACGGTCCCGCACGGTAAACAGTCTTAACTTTTACATTGGGCGGAAGGCCAAATTTCAATCGTAGCTTGCGCGCCAATACTGAACTTAGCCCTTGTATCTGATTTTGCAGCAAATCACGCACCTGGGATGGCGAGCTAATATACTGCGAAATCCCGCCGCCATTACAAGCAAGTTCGTCCAAGAAGATATCGTTCCAATCTTCGCCGATCCCCAGGGCCGAGACTTCTATACCTTCAGAACGCGCCAACCGTACCTCACTGAGACAGCGTGCCTCATCGCCATATGTACGTCCATCTGTAAGCAGAATAACATGGTTGATATAACGGTCGCTGGCATTTTTACGGACTTCATCCAAGCCCGCCGCCAGACCCCGGTAAATCTCCGTTCCACCATCGGCATTTAACGAAGAAATACCCGCATACAAAGTTGTTTTATTAGTTGCTTGAGTAGAAGGGGTTAAAACCTCAGCCCGATCACTAAAAGCGACTAAGGCCAAATAATCTTCAGGTCGTAGTGCAGCGATCAAATCCTGGGCCGCTATTTTCACATTATTAATACGTGCCCCATTCATAGATGTACTACGGTCAATCACCAATGCCAGATTGAGACTTTGCCGGATTACATCTAGCCCACCCTTAGGCCGCACATCAAGAATAGCATATAACATCTGTGGGGAGTCTAAGATCGGCAGTTCATCACGACTTAAGGTAAGGTCCAAGGAGAAAGCTGCTTTTTCGGAAAAACCACGCCGCCGGCGTTGTTGGTCATAGGCACGGCGCATCACAGGATCGCCCAACATCTCATAGGCTTCTTGCACCTGACGGAACATCTGAGCATCGCCATGCAAACTATCAGGATGGTAACGACGGGCTAACTTGCGATAAGCCTGTTTGATCTCATGGAGCATGGCCTCTTGGGAAATCCCCAAAACGGCGTAAAAATCTTTCTCGGCATCTATCTTCACAGACATACAAGCCTACTTTTTTATCGCTTGCAAAACTTCAACAAGAATCACACTAATATTATCATTACCCCCGGCAACATTAGCAGAATTAACCAAAGCCAAGCATGCCGACTGGGCACTAGGAGAATCTGCGATAATCTGCCACATTTCAGATTCCGGGATCATACCCCACAAACCATCACTACAGAACAGCAATTTATCACCTGGAAGTAACAAAATTGATGTTACATCCACCTCGAGATTTCCACCTTGACCAATAGCCCGGTACAGTACGTTACGTTGGGGATGAACCGCCGCCTCATCCGGTGTAAGTTGTCCCATATCCACCAACCGGTGTACCAGAGAATGGTCATAAGTCAATTGCCGGGTTTCTTCACCATCCCGGATCAAATAAGCACGGCTATCACCAACATGCCCCATAAATAACCGGTCTCCTAATATCATACCACAAGTTAGGGTAGTGCCACTCCCCGGTAACGTTTGAGTTACCACACGGTTGGCTTTCAATATTGCTTCTCGCACTACCTGGTTAAGGGGTGGTTGCTCAGCACCACGTTCCATGCTATTGAGAATGGAAAGATAGATCTCTTGGATAAGATGACCGGCAGAGACACGGATTGCCTGTGTACTGGCTAACTCACCGGATTGGTGACCCCCCATCCCATCAGCCAGGATAAAAAGGCCAAATGAGGGGACCGCATCACTACCTTCCTGTTCCCCGAAAAAGACAAAGATCGCGTCTTCATTATTCGCGCGCACCTGTCCCGGATCAGTTTGCCAACCGGCATCAAAAATTCCCGGCTGTACCCTAACTATAGGAGCAGAATCAACCGGCTCCTTAGCAGGTAAAGGCAATGTACTCTCTAAAGCAGAAGAAGTATCCGCAGATACCTGAACGTCATCACAAATGAATTGACGTAGCCAAGCCTTTAATGATTTCATACATTTCCCCGTTCTTCCTGAACATCACGCAGGAATAGCGTAAACATAGTGATCTGAGGAGCCAAAGTAAATCACATCATCAACAATACTCGGCGCTCCGGTAATTGGACCGCTGGTTTCATAGGACCAATTGAGTGTCCCCGAACGCGCATCCAAACAATAAAGAATACCATTAACACCACCAAAGTAAACCTGGCCGTTATGAACTTCAGGAGACGCACTAATCTGGGCCTCAATTTGATAACGCCAGACCAAACGCCCATCCTCAGCATCTAGGGCATAGAAATAACCATCCGTAGAACCAAAGAAAACTAAACCATTATCCACGGCAACCGTGGAGACAACCGCGCCATTTGTACGGTAACGCCAAGCCGTCCACCCCGAACGAATATCCAAAGCATACACATTCCAGTCTAAAGAACCGACAAAGACTAACCCATGACTTAAAGTTGGTGAGGAAAGAATACCACGTCGGGCACGAAAACGCCAACGCAATTCACGATTGAGACCTAAAGCATAAACCATCCCCATTTGACAAGAGAAAATTATCATATTTTCTTTGACAAGGGGCCGGGAACGAATCTCACCATCCGCAGTATAAGTCCAGGCCACCCGGCCACTAGGCTGATGGATAGCATATAAATTCCGGTCATCCGATCCAATAAATATATGGCTGAACTCCCCATAAGCAGAAGAGAAAACACGCCCGTTAGTGGACGTTGACCACAACAGATTACCGCTCTGAGCATCAACGGAATAAATCGTTTTATCAATAGAACCAAAGATAACCATCCCCTCAGAAACCCAGGGACTGGATGCCACACCACCTTCAGTGGGATATTTCCATAAGAACTCCCCATCTTCTGCCGTCAGCGCATACACGTTATTGTCATATGAAGGCACATAAACTATACCTTCAACAACCGTCACAGAACCGCGCACCTCATCCTCGGATGTGAACCGCCACAGAGGCTTGACAACCCCGGACCCGCTAAAGGCAGAGGTTTTTTCGCCGATAAGACTGGCAGTTCCGGCACTGATATTACGCGCACTAGCAAGGGATAATAGAGCGCGCTTAAACTCTTCAGCCGACCCCCAACGTTTGTTTAAATCATACTCTAACGCCTTATCAATAACCTCAACCAATTCACGTGAGACGGTCGGATTGGTCTTGTGAATTGGACGCTCATGGAAAGAGAACGGCGGCTCCAAGCGTGGGTCTTGTTTGCTTAATAAATGGTGCAGAGTAGCCCCCAGTGCATAAACATCACCCCGTGGCTCGGCCACACCACGATACTGCTCTGGCGGGGAGTACCCCTCAGTACCAATCATTGTACCTTTCTCACCACTCTGGAAAATCTTAGCAATACCAAAATCAACCAGGCGGATACGGCTTTGATTATTAAGCATAACATTAGAGGGCTTCATATCTCGGAAAATAATAGGACGTGGCTTGTGATTGTGTAGAAATGAAAGCACATCACATAACTGTAACGCCCAATCAATAACTTGAGA
>JAFGKB010000101.1 GCA_016928755.1 Anaerolineae bacterium
GGTGAAGTTCCCACGGTCGCAGAATGCATTTGTCTTCCTGCTGGCTGGCGCTGACCGGATTGGCACCCGGGCTGCACCGCAGATTATCGACGGGCTGGACCTTTTGCGTGAGATCGGTGTTGTGCCGCCTATTCAAGAGTAGTTCTTTATTATGCTACCTGGGATGTCTGGTCTACCAGGCATCCCAGGGTAGAAAGTCTGGGAGCTTGCCGGTTTGTGTAGAGATAAGTAGTGTGGTGTGAAGATAAGTGGGCAGAATGAATTTATCCAGGAGTGAGTAGAAATAATGAATAATAAGGTTCTTGATCAATACTGTGTTAATACGTTGCGTACTTTGGCTATCGACGGTGTAGAACAGGCTAACTCCGGCCATCCAGGGATGCCTATGGGGATGGCCGATGTGGCCTATGTTTTGTGGTGCCGTCATCTGCGCCATAATCCTAACAATCCAAAGTGGCCTAATCGAGACCGTTTTATTTTATCTGCGGGGCATGGCTCGATGTTGTTGTATGGGTTGCTATATCTTACGGGTTATCCTATCTCCCTTGATGATTTGAAGCAATTCCGTCAGTGGGGTAGCAAGACACCCGGCCATCCTGAATACGATCTTGAGTTAGGTATTGAGACTACCACTGGCCCATTAGGGCAAGGTTTTAGCAATGGGGTGGGGATGGCTATAGCACAGAAACATCTTGCCAGTCGCTTTAACAAGCCCGGCTATCCGTTGGTCAACCACACTATCTATGCTATCGTCTCGGATGGGGATTTGATGGAAGGCATCTCTCACGAAGTAGCCTCCCTGGCCGGCCATCTGGGATTGGATAACCTTATCTATTTCTATGACGACAATGAAATATCTATTGAAGGCTCTACCGATATCGCTTTCACCGAAGATGTCCCGGCTCGCTTCCGCGCTTATGGTTGGCATGTCCAGGAAATTGATGGACATGATATTGAAGCCATTGATGCCGCTATTCATACTGCCAAATTAGAAAAAGGTATGCCACATCTCATTGTCTGTCATACCCATATTGCCTATGGTAGTCCAAATAAGCAGGATAGTGAAGAGTCTCACGGTTCACCGCTGGGTGAAGAAGAAGTCGGTTTAACCAAGGTGGCTTTAGGGTGGCCTTCTCAAGAGCCTTTCTTTGTACCCGATGATGTTTTGGAGCATTCCCGGCAGGCGGGCAGTAAGGGGCAGTGCGAGGAACAGGCTTGGCAAGAACTATTATCCCGTTATGAGCATGATTACCCTTCAGAAGCTGAGGAGTTGAAGCGCTTGTTTGCCCGTGAATTGCCATCTGGCTGGCAATCTGCACTGCCTGCATTTAACGAAGTTGATGGCCCCGTTGCTACACGTGCGGCTTCTGGTAAAGTTCTCAATGCTCTCGCGCCGGTAATCCCTGAGTTAATCGGTGGCTCGGCTGACCTAGCTCCTTCTAATAAAACCTACTTGACCGGTTTGGGCGATTTCCAGAAAGACCGTTACGGTGCCCGTAATTTACATTTTGGTGTACGTGAACTCGGTATGGGGGGGATTCTCAATGGGATGGCCCTTTATGATGGATTGCGGGTTTATGGGGGAACATTCCTGGTTTTCTCCGACTATATGCGCCCGGCGGTACGGCTGGCGGCGTTGATGAAGTTGCCGGTTATTTATGTTTGGACCCATGATTCAATCTATGTGGGGGAGGATGGCCCTACCCATGAGCCGGTGGAACATCTTTTGGCCTTACGTAGTATTCCTAACTTGACTGTTATCCGTCCTGCTGATGCTAATGAGGTGGTGGGAGCTTGGCGTGTAGCGTTAGCAGAACCGAAAGGGCCGGTCGCTTTATGTCTGACCCGGCAGAAACTCCCGGTATTTATCGCCCCGGAAGTTGCACAAGAAGGTGTAGCCCGTGGAGCTTATATTCTGCGTGAATCACCTACCGGTCAGGTGGATATTATATTAATTGCCAGCGGTTCTGAGGTTGCCGACGCTGTCGTAGTCCAGGACTTCCTGGCGGAGAGAGAAATCGGCGCGCGGGTTGTCAGTATGCCTTCTTGGTCTTTATTTGATGCGCAGCCAGACGCTTATAAGCGCGCAGTTCTGCCGCCGGAGGTTAAAAAGCGCGTTGCTATTGAAGCCGGATTATCTCTCGGTTGGGAGCGTTATGTTGGATTGGCTGGATTAGTAATTGGCATGGAGGGCTTCGGTGCATCTGCTCCTTATAAAGTATTGCGCGAGAAATTCGGTTTTACACCGGAGCAAATCTTAGAAAAGGTCTTGGCTTACGAAGGTCTCCGTTAGACGGTTGTTTGCTCAGGCTGTAACTTTGTCTTTAAATGGGTGATATTAAGATTTTTGTGGCCTTTAATGACCTTTTGCATATTGACAATATTTAAATATTTTTATACAATGTAAAGGTATAGACATCTTGTTGTTTATATATCTGTGTTTTGCCCCCTTGCGGGGGACGCTAGGAGCTAAGGATGGTGGTTATGAAATGGGCAGTTGACACAGTTGTTTTTGACTTCGATGGGGTTGTTGTAAACACCGGTGGGGATATAGCCAATGCCGCCAATTACATTTTAAGGCATTATGATCTGCCGGAACTTCCCACAGAAACCATTGTGGGCTTTATCGGCGGCGGGGCTGAGCCTCTTGTTCGTAAATGTCTGGGTGATAAGGCGGATATGTATTTTGAAGAAGCCCTTTCCAAGTTTAAAAAACGCTATATAGAGCATTACTTTGAAGATACTGTGCTTTATCCCGGCGTTAAAGATGTGCTTGAACATTTGTATGCTGCCCGGAAAAAAATGGGAATTGCGACGAATAAAATAGAGAAAATAGCCTTTGATATTCAGGAAGGGCTTGAAATCGCTCACTATTTTCAGGTAGTCGTTGGCCCAGAATCTGTCACCCGGCGTAAACCAGACCCTGAAGCCGTTAATATTGTCCTTGAACGCCTCGGTGCTGATCCTGCTCGTAGTTTGATGATTGGTGATAAAGCGGAGGATATCCTGGCCGGTAAAGCTGCCGGTACGGTTACTTGTGGGGTTACTTATGGCTTTGGTTCTGTTGAGGAGATTGAGGGTTCAGAACCTGATTTTATTATCTCTCAAGCAGCAGATTTGTTGAACTATATTGAGTGATCTTACAGGGAAAGAGTTAGAAATCCTTTTTTACAGCGAGATAACAGGGGTGTATATTTTTTCTGAAATAAAGGTTGTGATATAATGGCCTTGTTTGCCTCTAGTACTAAATATTTATTAAATTGGCTGGTTCTGGGGCAACACTAGGAAATTATATGATTGTCGAGGGGTTAACTATGTCATTACCAAATGTTCCAGGTGTGCCACTATATGTACAGATTCGCGAGGCCTTGCGTGAAGAAATCGAGGACGGTCAATTTGTACCTGGACAACAGATCCCACCGGAAGAGGAGTTAGCCTCACATTATGGGGTTAGCCGGATGACACTCCGGCGTGCTATTACCGATTTAATTGATGAGGGGTTTATCTATCGTCGTCATGGTGTGGGAACATTTATCTCCCATCTACAGGTCAATCGTGATCATACGCGGTTAACAGATTTCCTGGAAGGGGCTAAAGCTTCTGGTTTGGAGGCACGTGTAGAAGTCTTAAAGAAAGAAGTTGTACCTGCTAACCACCAGGTCGCAAAGGCGCTGGCGTTGGATGAGGGCGTTGAAGTTTTGCATATTACGACTTTGCGTATTGTCAATGATCAACCGGTTACTTTGCACAACTCCTATGTACCCAGAGCACTGCTGGGGCTTTTGTCAGAAGATAAATTGGCGGTTTCATCGCCCTGGCTCTTATTGGAAAACCGGGGTATGAAAATTAAAGATGCTCTTGAGCGACTTGAGGCCCGGGGGGCCGATGAAGAACAAGCTGCGATATTAGCTATGGAACAGGATGATCCGATTCTTTATAAAGAGCGCATTGTCTTTGCCGAGGATGGTATGCCGGTAGAGTTCGAAGTTTGTTATAATCGTGGCGATAAATATTCCTGTAGCATTATCTTGAGACGTTAGCTTTTGTTGCGTATCTATCCCCCTAATTCTGGATTAAGGGGGAATACTTGTCAAGTTTTAAAAGTTGTACTATCATAGAGTCGGAGTTTTGTCAGAAGATTTGACAATATTGCAACTCATTATAAAATTGAATGGTAAAGTATCACCCTGTTACTTTCAGAGGCGGGCGGGCTTATAAGTAAGCTTCTTTTTACCTTAATTCGCCTCTATTGAATATAGGTTTATCGTTTCACTGAGATATCATTGTATATTCTTGGAGAGGCTTTTGGAATCCTCTTTGGCCTATAGTTCTTTTTATAGCGTTGTTGCCTTTATAACGTGTTAGAGGCTATGGTTGTTATTTGCGTAGGTCCTTTAAGAAGAACAACTCTTAATCAAGATTTCTTTTTTGTGTATCACCTGATTTAAGAATTATTATTTATGCTGATAAATGTAAATGATTATATTTCCACAAGGAGGTTACAAAACTAATTTTTATAATTAGTTTTGTATGTTACATTACTGATGTTCCTCAATATAGCCCTTAATCTAAGCACTATAAACCTTTGGGTTGAGTTATGTAATTCTGAATTGTATTTAACCCCATAATTCATTAAAGAGCTTGTAGTTAAGGGTATTGTTAAGAAAAGGAGGTGGTAAATAAGAACAAGTTGAGATTTTTATTGTCCGTTTTGCAGTTTTTCTATTTCTTTGGTTAGTTTTGTTTTTTTACTATAATTCAATTTTTAAGGAGAATAAACTATGTTTGGTATCACCCTTGAAACCATTGTCCTTGCTTTTGCTGGTGGTGCTTTTGGTGCCGCAGTCGGTGGCTTGAACTCCTTTATTCTAACCGGTATTGCTACGATTATCTCCGTTGCCATTGCGATGGCCGGCGGTGCTGATGGTGGCGATTGGGCTAACTTGGTTAACTGGGGGTTCCTCTTTGCCCCGGCTATCGCCTTCCAGGGTGGCGCGGCTGCTGTTGCCTATGCCAAGAAGAAGGGCCTCGTTGAGAATGGTCAGGATATTGCCAAAGCTTTGTGGGGCTTGAATGCTCCTGACGTACTGGCTGTTGGTGGTCTTTTCGGTATCCTCGGCCATATTGGTATTCAGTTGACCTCTCAGCTTCCAGCCATCAATGGTCATGGTTTTACCGATGGTAATGCGTTCCCTATTTTCATCATTGCTTGTATTGTCCGCTTGGTATTTGGTGAGACCGGTGTTACCGGTAAAGTCGCCGCTGGTGGCAACCGCTTTGCTTCTGCGACCAGTCCTCTGAGCCACATCTTGATCTCTGTTGCTGTTGGTCTGCCCTTTGCTTATTTCGTCCGTGAGAACCCCAATCTGTTCCTGCTTTCCTTCGGTGTTACTGCTTTCTGGCTGATCTTCCTGCGCCTTGGCGATGCCTTCCCTGTGGCCCACCACATCGCTTTGCCGGCCCAGATCGCGACCCTCTACAGTGGCAGCCTCTTCTGGGGTCTTGCATTTGCACTTATGGGGAGCTACTTGGGTGAAATCTCGGGTGCGTTGTTCAACAACCACGCCGATACCCACACAGACCCACCGGCTGTTACTATCTTCATATTGACAACCTTGGCCGCTATCATTGCTCCTGTAATGACCAGCACCGGCGACCTCGTTGGTATTATCGTCTCCGTCGTCGTAGCTGCTGCTGGCTACTTCTACAGCACTACTGTTGCCAAAGCTAAGGTAATGTAGTCTTTCTTTAGTCTGAGTTTCAGGCTAGTTATCATAAATTTACCGGTGGGTAGTACCCACTGCCCACCGGTAACAAGTACTCAGAACTTTAAGTATCCTCTTTATCTTTCTTGAATTCGTTACACGATTACATTTTCGTTAGGTCCTTAAACTGGTTTTAGATAGTAGGGGCTAAGGATTAAATAACTTACTCTCATAGGATCGTTATATAGAGACATAGAATATGGGTAGGTAGTTTAATTCTCATTGTCTAGCACACACAAACCGGATACAGAGTAACATTTTTAAGGTCCAAATCCAGTATTTTTTTTGTATATACTCTTCTTTTTTAAAAACAGAATTAGGATTTATGCTTTAATTTTTCTCATATTTTTGATTTGAAAAAGTATATAAAACAAAGCTTCAGTGAAATTTAGAAAAACGCTTTTTGCGTTTTATAAAAAATGTAAAACTTAAGGGAGGTTTGAAATGTTAGATTTGTCCAAGCTGGACAAGAAATCGTTAGCGAAGGTGTTTGATTATTCGGTGTTGCCCAAAAATACCCAGGAAGCCGATATCCGGCGGGGGTGTGCTGTGACCCGTGAGTACCAGTTCGCCGCCTTCTACAGCAGCAGTGCTTACTGGACCCCAATCATTGTCGAGGAATTGCAGGAC